>CACZSG010000266.1 GCA_902783665.1 uncultured Lachnospiraceae bacterium
GGGACGTTCGCCTCTGTCCCACTAAAGCGGCGAGCCGGATTTCTCCGGCTCGGATGCTTTGGTGGGACAGAGGCGAACGTCCCCTTGTCCCATTATTTCACACGGTTAAAGTTGATCAGGCACCCTTCCAGGATGATCCGGCGTTCGTTGTCGGTCATTTCGCCAAGGGTAAGGGTGAAGGGCTGCAGGCTGCCGTCTTTCACCACCCAGGCGGGGATGGTGCTCTGCTTTTCTTCCACGGCTTTGCGGATGCCGGGGATGTACAGATAATCATGGTTCGCGAAGGGCAGATCGCCTTCTTCGATGGTGAAGGGCAGCATGCCCCAGTTGATCAGGTTGGAGCGGTAACGCTTGGTGGCGTAGCCGTTGGCGATGTTGGCCCAGCCGCCCAGTACTTTCTGGCAGGAGGCGGCCTGCTCGCGGGCGGAGCCGTCGCCGGGCTTTACGGCGAAGATGGTGCTGCCCACGCCGGTGTTGTCGGCAGATACGGCTGCGTCCTTCGCGCGGATGGCGGCCAGAACGGGCGCGATCTCGGGAAGGGCTTCTTCCATGGATGTCCCGGCTTCACGGGCCTTCTCGGCCTTCTGCACTTCCTTGGCAAGGCCTACATAGGCGGGATCCTTTCTGGAGAGGGTGAACTCCGCCAGTCTAAGCGGGTTGGAACGGTAGGAGGAGGTCTCGCCGGACGGGATCAGCTCGTCGGTGGTGGTGACGGGATCGTGGATCTCGGAGACCACCTTCAGGATCAGGTTCTCAGGCAGCGCGCACATGGCCGGCCAGTCCTTGATGTTCGGGCCGAGACGTACGGGCACGGAGGGATCCGCCACGCCCTTGCTGTCGAAAACGCGGTTCTCGTAGATGCGGCTGTCGAAGAAGTATTTGGGGCTGGTGAATTCCGTATCCATCTCGGTGGCGGCGGTCAGTCTTCCCTGGTTTGCTGCGGTGGCAGCGATGGAACGGGCGTCCATCAGGGCCACGGAAGCGATCTGGCCGTTCTGAAGCTTGCTGCCCTCGCGGTTCGGGAAGTTCCTGGTGGAGTGGCGGATGCTGAACGCGCCGTTGGCCGGCGTGTCGCCCGCGCCGAAGCAGGGCCCGCAGAAGGCGGTCTTCACGATGGCGCCGGTCTGGGTCAGGTCCGCAAGGCGTCCGTTTCTGGCCAGTTCCATGTAGATGGGGGTGCTGGTCGGGTAAACGCTGAGCGTGAACTCGCCGTTTCCGATGTATTTTCCTTTCAGGATGTCCGCTGCCGCGCAGATGTTTTCGAATCCGCCGCCGGCACATCCGGCAATGATTCCCTGGTCCACCCACAGGCGGCCGTCCTTCACCTTGTCCTTCAGGGTGAAGTTCACGGCGCCGTCCAGGCTGACGGCTGCTCTCTTTTCAACATCGTCCAGAATGTCCGCCAGGTTGGCGTTCAGCTCTTCGATGGTGTAGGTGTTGCTGGGATGGAACGGCATGGCGATCATCGGGCGCACCTGGGCCAGGTCTACATAGACCATTCTGCTGTACCAGGCGGCAGCGCCGGGCTTCAGTTCGCGGTAGTCTCCCTCTCTTCCGTGGATCTGGTAGAACTCGCGGATGGTCTCGTCGGTCTGCCAGATGGAAGAAAGACATGTGGTCTCGGTGGTCATCACGTCGATGCCGATGCGGAAGTCCGCGCTTAAGGAGGCCACGCCCGGGCCCACGAATTCCAGCACCTTATTGTTCACAAATCCGTTTCCGAACACAGCGCCGATGATGGCCAGCGCCACGTCCTGAGGGCCTACGCCCGGGATGGGAGCATTGTCCAGATAGACGGCGACAACGTCCGGCATGTTAATGTCGTAGGTCTGGTTCAGCAGCTGCTTCACCAGCTCCGGTCCGCCTTCGCCCACGGCCATGGTGCCCAGGGCGCCGTAACGGGTATGGGAATCCGAACCCAGGATCATACCGCCGCCGGTGGCCAGCATCTCTCTGGCGAACTGGTGGATGACGGCCTGGTGAGGCGGAACATACACACCGCCGTAGCGCTTCGCGCAGGAAAGGCCGAACATGTGGTCATCCTCGTTGATGGTGCCGCCCACCGCGCACAGAGAGTTGTGGCAGTTGGTCAGCACATAGGGCATGGGGAATTTCTCCAGGCCGGAGGCTCTTGCCGTCTGAATGATGCCGACGAAGGTAATATCGTGCGAGGTCAGTTTGTCAAAGCGGATGCGAAGCTTTTCCATGCTTCCCGATGTGTTATGCGCTTCCAGCACGGACCACGCGATGGTCTCCTTCCTGGCCTGCTCCCTGTCTGCTTCCTTCCCGGTGGCGGCTTTCACAGCCTGCTGCACTCCGGCTTCGTTTTCGGGCTGATCCGGTATGATCTCGGTTCCGTTTACCAGATAGACCCCTGTGTCGTACAGTCTGATCATGTCATTCTCCCTTCTGCTACAAATGTGAGGTCACTTCATATGTTCTAAAAAAGGAACTGCTGTTTTGCAGCAGTTCCTTCTCAACTGTCAACCTGTTTTCCTGTGCTGTCCCTGTTCCGGCGTCAGCCCTGTTCCAGGCACTATTTCAGGCACCGCTTCAGCTTCAACCCAGTTTCAGGCGGAACTTCTGCGCTTCACGCTCACTTTCCACCTTGCAGATCTCCGCGCCAAGCGAGCGGAGTTTTCCTTCAAAGTCCTCGTATCCGCGCTGAATGTAGATGATATCGTCGATGATGGTCTCCCCTTCGGCGGCAAGCCCCGCGATAACCAGTGCCGCGCCTGCCCGCAGGTCGGGGGCGCTTACACGGCATCCGGACAGTTTCTCAACACCGGATATGATGGCTGTATTTCCTTCCACACGGACCTGCGCGCCCATGCGGGCCAGCTCGTCCATGTATTTGAAGCGGTTTTCAAAAATGCTCTCGGTAACGATGCTCGTTCCCTTCGCCAGAGCCAGCGTCACACCGATCTGCGGCTGCATGTCGGTGGGATAGCCCGGGTACGGCAGGGTCTTCACGTTAGTACTGTGCAGCTTGCGGGAAGCGACCACGCGCACCGCGTCGTCAAATTCCTCCACCTCGCAGCCGATCTCAAGCAGTTTGGCGGACGTCGCCTCCAGATGCTTCGGAATGACATGTTTTACCATGACATCGCCCCTGGTGGCCGCCGCGGCGAACATGAATGTGCCGGCCTCAATCTGGTCAGGAATGATGGAGTACTCCGTTCTGTGCAGGCGCTGCACGCCGCGGATACGGATGACGTCCGTACCTGCGCCCTTGATGTTGGCGCCCATGCTGTTCAGGAAGTTGGCCACATCGACCACGTGCGGCTCCCTGGCACAGTTCTCGATAATGGTACGGCCTTCCGCCATGGCTGCCGCCATCATGATGTTGATGGTAGCGCCCACGGATACCGTGTCCAGGTAAATATGGCTGCCGTGCAGATGCTCCGCTCTGGCAATGATGACGCCGTTGCGGATGTCCACTTCCGCGCCGAGCGCACGGAACCCTTTGATGTGCAGGTCAATGGGACGCGCGCCGATGTTGCAGCCGCCCGGAAGCGGCACCTTTGCCATCCGGTATTTTCCCAGAAGTGCACCGATCAGGTAATAGGACGCACGGATCTTCTTTATGTATTCATAGTCTACGCAGATATCCCCCACATTCGCGGAATCCAGCACAGCCATGTGCGGCGTTTTTCTGTCCACACGCACGCCGATGCTTTCCATCGCTTCCAGCAGGACGTTGATATCCCTGACATTCGGGAGGTTGTCCACCGTCACAGGTTCCTCTGACATGATGGCCGCAGCAAGGATCCCCAGGGCCGCGTTCTTGGCTCCGCTGATCTCTACCTCACCGACCAGAGGATTGCCTCCTCTGATGATATATTGTTCCATAAAACACCCCTTGTTCTATAGAAAACGCATGAAACTGACGCATTTCCCAAAAACTCGCCCGAAAATGGGCGCAATAGTCCTGAGACCATAACATGAACAGTATAACACATTCTCGGAATTTGTAAAGCGGTAGACGTTTTCTTTCCTTTTTGCTATACTGAACGAAGTATCATGTATGACGTCATATGCCATTTAGACAAAAGACAGACAGGGATTATTGATGAACGAACAGAATTTTTCACAACTATCACAGAATAAAATCCCGCTGCCCGAACGGGCGGCAGATCAGATCACGCAGCTGATCCTTTCACGGCAGCTGCAGAGCGGCGACCGCCTGCCCAACGAATTCGAACTGGGCAGCCAGCTTGGCGTCGGCAGGGGGACCATCCGGGAAGCTGTCAAGATCCTGGTGGCAAGGAACATTCTCACCATCAAAAGAGGAAAGGGCACCTTCATCGCCCGCCATCCCGGCGAAGTAGAAGACCCCTTCGGCTTTGCTTTCTATAACGACCGGCTGAAGCTGGCCTACGACCTGCTGGAGGTCCGTCTGCAGCTGGAGCCCTGGGCCGCCTCCCTGGCTGCCGAGCGCGCCACGGACAAGGACCTTGCCGTGATACAGGAGGAAGCCCAAGCCGTAGAATCCCTGATCGACAGCGGCGTTCCCCATCTGGAGGCGGATACCCGGTTCCACACCGCCATCGCCCGGAGCACCCAGAATATGATCATTCTGAAAGTGCTGCCGGTGATAAGCTACTCCGAGGACCTTTTCGGGACCGTTAACGAAGACGCCATCCGCCGGGAAACTGTCCGCGGCCACCGTGACATCGTCAAGGCCATCTGCAGCCACGACGCCAATGCCGCCCGCGCAGCCATGGAAGCGCACCTGGACCTGAACCGCCGGATGATAGAAAAAGTTGGGACAAGGGGACGTTCGCCTCTGTCCCACTAAAGCAGGGACAAGGGGACGTTCGCCTCTGTCCCACCATAGCAACGAGCCGGATTTTATCCGGCTCGAATGCGTTGGTGGGACAGAGGCGAACGTCCCCTTGTCCCATTATCTTTTTACGCGTGCTCCTGCGCCGCCCATGATGGCTTCCACTTCATTGACAGATGCCATGGAGGTATCGCCAGGTGTGGTCA
>CACZSG010000267.1 GCA_902783665.1 uncultured Lachnospiraceae bacterium
ACGGAAAATTGCAATTTGTCTTTGAAGGTGATATAGTTTGACAAACCCCTCACCGGGGCAGGATAAACCAGGAAACAGATATTCCGGGCACCTGTTAACGTGCAAAAGGAGAAGCCATGGACACTCTGCATCAGAAATACGAGACATTAAAAAACATCCTGCGCGAAGCCGGAAGCGTGGCCGTCGCCTTTTCAAGCGGCGTCGATTCCGCCTTCCTTCTTTATACCGCCCATGAGGTGCTGAAAGATCATGCACTTGCCGTCACGGCGGTTGCTCCGTTCTTTCCGAAAAGAGAACGGATTGAGGCCGGGGAATTCTGCGCGGCGCACGGGATCCGTCAGGTCATCGTGAAAACGGATGTGCTGGAGACAGAGGCCTTCAGGCACAATCCTGTCAACCGGTGCTATCTGTGCAAGAAGGAAATCTTCTCGGGCCTGATCCGTGTGGCAAAGGAAAACGGCATGCAGACTGTGGCGGAAGGTTCCAACATGGACGATCTGGGCGATTACCGCCCGGGACTTCAGGCCATCAAAGAACTGGGCATCCGCAGTCCCCTGCGGGAGGCAGGCCTGTACAAGAAAGAGATCCGGGCACTATCGGAAGAGCTAGGCCTTCCCACCTGGAACAAACCTTCCTTCGCTTGCCTGGCATCCCGCTTTGTGTACGGGGAAACCATCGATGCTGAAAAGCTGACCATGGTGGAGCAGGCGGAAGAACTGCTGCTGGCGAAGGGCTTTTCGCAGATGAGGGTGCGCATCCACGGAACCATGGCACGCATAGAACTGCTGCCTGATGATATTCCGAGGATGCTGGATGACGACCTGCGCCGGGAGATCTATGACAGGCTGAAAGCATTCGGATTTTCCTATGTCACGCTGGATCTGGCCGGTTACAGGACCGGAGCCATGAATGAGACGCTTACGCCGCGCCTTCCTGACAGATTTTAAGAACTCCGGCCCTTGTCAGGGCCTCTTCCACGGTAGTCACCGGGATGATGGTCAGCTGGCTTCTTACCTCCTCCGGTACGTCGCGGAGGTCTTCCTCGTTGTCCTTCGGGATCAGTACGGTGGTCACCCCTGCGCGCTGCGCCGCCATCAGTTTCTCCGGCAGGCCGCCGATCGGATTGACTTCGCCCTGCAGGGAGACTTCTCCGGTCATGGCCAGTTTCGGGCTGACTACTCTTCCTGAGATCAGGGATGCCAGCGCCGTGGTTATGGTGATGCCGGCGGAGGGACCGTCCTTGGGTGTCGCGCCGTCCGGTACATGGATGTGCAGATCGTTCTCTTCGAACTGGGCTGCCTCCTCCGGGAACAGATGCTTCACCAGGCTGACGGCGATCTGGGCGGATTCCTTCATGACATCGCCCAGCTGGCCGGTGATGGCGATCTTTCCGCTGCCCTTGGTCAGCATGGTCTCTATGTAAAGGATCTCGCCGCCCACGCTGGTCCAGGCCAGGCCGGTCACAACGCCGGGCCGTGACTGCTGCTTCACCAGACCGTGGCGCAGCGGATGCATGTCGAGATATTCACGGAGCATGTCTGTTGTGATGACCATGGGGGAATTCTCTTCCGTGGTATTCCCGTTTTCCTTCTCCTTGCGGATCAGGTCCACGGCCGCGATCCGGCACAGGGTATCCAGCCGCTTCTTCAGCCCACGCACACCTGCTTCCCTGGTGTAGTCGCTGATGATGGTCTTCAGGGCGTCATCGGTGACTGACAGCTGTTCTTCCCGGATGCCTACGCTGCGCAGGGCCTTCGGGAACAGGTGCTTCCTGGCGATCTCGAATTTTTCCAGCGGCGTGTAGCCCTGGAACTGGATCACTTCCATACGGTCAAGCAGCGGGCCGGGGATGGTGTCAAGCGTGTTCGCCGTGCAGATGAACAGCACGTTGGACAGGTCGTAGGGCACGTTCAGATAGTGATCGGTGAAGGTGTGGTTCTGCTCCGGATCCAGAACCTCCAGCAGTGCGCTGGCCGGGTCGCCGTTGTAGGAAGTGGAGAGTTTGTCCACCTCGTCCAGCACCATGACCGGGTTGGAGACGCCGCTTTTCTGGATGCCGTCTATGATACGGCCGGGCATGGCGCCGATGTAGGTACGTCTGTGACCGCGGATGTCCGCTTCGTCCCTGACGCCGCCCAGGCTCACCCGGACGTACTCCCGGTTCAGGGCTTTCGCGATGCCCTGGCCGATACTGGTCTTGCCGGTGCCGGGCGCGCCCACGAAGCACAGGATGGATCCTGCCTGCTGTTTCTTCAGGTTCATCACGGCGATCTGCTGCAGGATACGGTCCTTCACCTTCTTCAGCCCGTAGTGGCTTTCTTCCAGTACGGCTTCCGCCTCGTCCAGATCGATGATCTGCGCCACTTCCTTCTTCCAGGAAAGGCTGGTCAGAAAATCCAGATAGTCGTACAGCATACCGGCTTCCGCGCTGTTCTGTCCCTCCTGTTTCAGGCGGTTCAGCACCTTGTCCGCCTCTTTCCGGGCGGTCTCGTTCATGCCGGATTCTTCCACCTTGATCTCAAACTTACGAAGTTCCGACACCTGCTCCGGGTGCAGTTCGTCCAGTTCCTTCTGCAGGTACTCGATCTGCTTCTTGATGGCGGATTCGCGGTACAGCTTCTGGTAATCCTCCTGCTGGGCATTACGGGCTTCCTGGTTGACGCGCAGGAACTCGATGTTCTCGTAGATCATCTTCTCCAGCATATCCGCACGCTTCTGCTGGCTGTCCTCTTCCAGCACTTCGTATCGTTCCCTGTTGGAATTCAGCATCCACGGGGAAAGCATGCAGGCCACCTCCGCCATGGAATGGCAGCGGGCAATGAATCCGCGCAGCGTGTTGGTGTTCTCATACTGCTCGGAAAGCCGGGCCAGCGCCTTCTTCACTTCTTTCAGTTTCTCATCCGCCGTCTCGTAGTCCATGTCCTCAATGTCCCTGCGGCGGGAGATGGACAGGTCGATGCTGTGGTCCCGGTAGATGGTCACCTCGTTCAGGTTCACGCGGGAACCTGTGCGCACAACCGCGATGCCCCCGTCGTTCACCTCCGTGATGGCACCGGAGACACCGACCGGATAGAAGCTGTCCTCCGTCAGGTCCTCGCGGGCCTGCTCTTCCTTGCAGACGATCAGGATCACTTTTTCACCGGGCACCGGGCGCTTTCCTGTCACAGTCTGGTAATAGTCTGACCGGACCACCATGCTGGTGTCCGGCGCAAGTATTGTATTATAAAACGGTACAACTGCCATAGTTCATGCTCCTTTCAATGAGTGAGTCAGAGGGACGTTCACCTTGACTCATTTTGTGGGACAGAAGGGACGTTCGCCTTTGTCCCATTTAAAAAATGGGACAAAGGCGAACGTCCCTTCTGTCCCACCGCTGCATAAAATGAGTCAAAGTGAACGTCCCTCTGACTCACTCCCGTTCTACGGTGAAAATATCGTCTTCAGTCCGGCTTACGTGCAGGACGAAGTCAAACTGGTCCGGCTTGGTGCAGAGCCAGAAGTCCTCCTGGGGGAACACTTTCTGCCCCTCGGGGTCGAAGAATTTTGCGGCGTAGCCGCTGTCCTTCAGCCCAAGGACCTTTGCGCGCAGCTTTTCCCTGAGTTCCAGGACCAGCGGATCCTCCCGGAGCGACTCTGTTCCTTTTTCGGAGGTGATCCGTGCTTCCAGCGCCGGTACCTGAAGCAGATCCCGGATGTATTTCGCGCACAGCACATCCTCTGCGCCGGAAGTTTTTCCTGCCGTTCCCATAGCTACCAGAGATACCTTATCCGGGTTTCTCCGGCGGATATAGCGGGCGATGGCGGAAGCATTCACCAGGCTTCCCGTCAATATCTCATCCGCGCCCGGGGCCGTCGACGCGGCCGCCAGTCCCTGAGTGCCCGCGCTGGTGGTATGAATGATGGTCTTTCCGGCAAAATCCCCGTCCATGGTCTGGAAGGGCGAGTTTCCATAGTCAAATCCCGGCAGCATGACACCGCCGCGCTCTCCGATCAGGACATAATCCGGATGCTCCTGTTTCAGTCTTCTTGCCGTCTCTTCTTTTCCGACAGCCAGGATCTTCTTCGCTCCCCTCGCAAACAGATAGCATTCCAGGGAAAAGGCACGGAGCACGTCGATCACGACGGTCAGTCCTTCCGCTTTCCCGGCTCCTTCGATCAGTTCAAGAATCTGTATATCCATAGGGATCCCCCCTTGTTCTGTATGTACTATAACAAGTTTCGCGTGTATGATAACATATGTTGTTAGCACTGTCAAGTGGTGAGTGCTAAAGTTCAGAATGAGATAATATGAAGTGACCTCACATTTGTAGCA
>CACZSG010000268.1 GCA_902783665.1 uncultured Lachnospiraceae bacterium
TCAAAATGGCCATGGGTCAGCAGAATGGCCTTCGGACATGCCTGCAGCATGTCGATCCTTTCGATGATCCTTTCGGCATGATCTGCCGGATCGACCAGGAAAAGTTCCTTTGTCTCCCTGTTCATGGCAAAATAACAGTTTGTCTGCACCGGTCCGAGAACCAGCGATTCAAGGCGTAAATTCTTCACTGTCCGCCGCTCCTCCCAGTCTGTTTCGGTCAGCCTGTACTGCGTTCGATATCGATCACGCTCTCTACCTGGCGCAGCCGTTCGATCAGCGTATTCAGCACGTTGACGCTGGGTACCTGGAATGAAAATGTAATACTGGCCACTCCCTGTTTGTTCGACCGCGTATTCACGGAAAGCACATCGATCTTCCGTTCCGTCAGGATCTTGGTGATGTCAGCAAGAAGACCGATCCTGTTGTTGCCGTAGATGATGATCTCGGCCAGGTACATCCCATGGTCTCCCTGCTCGGCATCCTTCTGCCACTCGGCCTCGATCAGTCTTTCCTGTTCCACGGTAGGCAGGTGGATCATGTTCACGCAGTCCGTGCGGTGGATGGTGATTCCCCGGCCGCGGGTGACAAAACCGACGATCTCGTCTCCCGGGATTGGACTGCAGCATTTTGCGAATCGCACCGAGACATCATCCACGCCGCGCACCGTGATGCCGCCTTTCTGATGTCTGCTCCTGCCCGCGCTGTTTTTCGCGTTCTGAATGTCCTCTATGATCTCGGCATCCGTCAGCTGACGCGGATGATCCTTGTCATACAGTTCCTGAAGTTTGTTGGCCACCTGGCCTTCCTTCAGGCCGCCGTGTCCGATGGCTGCCATGACGGAATCCCAGTCGCGGAATCCGTATTTTGTCATGACACGCTCTTCGTACTCGGTCCGCAGAAGGTTTGATCCGATCATCCCCTTCTGTTTAAAGTAATTGAACAGCAGGTCCTTCCCCTTCAGGATGTTGTCTTCTTTCAGTTCCTGCTTAAACCACTGGTTGATCTTGTTCTTGGCCTGAGAGCTTTTAACGATCTTCAGCCAGTCACGGCTCGGCCCCTTGGAGTTCTGGGAAGTGATGACCTCGATCCGGTCGCCGTTCTGGATGACATAGTCTATGTTGACCAGCTTCCCGTTCACACGGGCACCGACCATCTTGTTTCCTACCGCACTGTGGATGCTGTAGGCAAAATCGATGGGAGTCGATCCGTTCGGCAGGCTCTTGACGTCCCCGGCCGGTGTGAAGCAGTAAACGCTTTCACCGAACACGTCCAGATCGCTCTTCAGGAGGCTGATGAATTCCTGGTTGTCCGACCGCTGCCAGTCCAGCACCTGGCGGAGCCAGCTCATTTTTTCCTCTTCGTTGCGGTCCGTGGTCTTCTTCCCGTCGGAAGCTTCCTTATACTTCCAGTGGGCGGCGATTCCGTATTCCGCGGTGCGGTGCATCTCGAAGGTACGGATCTGGATCTCGAAGGGCTGTCCGCCCGGGCCGATCAGAGTCGTGTGCAGCGACTGGTACATGTTCTGCTTCGGCATGGCGATATAGTCTTTAAAGCGTCCCGGTATGGGGGTGTACATCTCATGAATGACACCGAGTGCCGCATAGCAGTCCTTCACCGAATCCACAATGATGCGGACAGCAAACAGATCGTAGATCTGATCCAGCGTTTTATGCTGGTTCACCATCTTCTTGTAGATGCTGAAGAAATGCTTGATCCGGCCGTAGATCTGGCCGTGAATGCCGGCATTTTCCAGGTGGTTCGTGACCTCTTTTACGATACCGTTGACGAACGCTTCCCGCTCGCCGCGCTTCAGGGCGATCTTCTCCACCAGGTCATAGTAGACATCCGGATTCAGATACTTCAGGGAAAGGTCATCCAGCTCGACCTTGATTTTTGAAATACCCAGCCGGTTGGCGATCGGCGCATAGATATCCATGGTCTCCCTGGCCTTTTCCTGCTGCTTCTCCGGGCGCATGTACTGCAGCGTCCGCATGTTGTGCAGGCGGTCGGCCAGCTTGATCAGGATGACGCGGATATCTTTTGCCATAGCAAGAAACATCTTGCGCAGATTCTCCGCCTGGACCTCAACTTTATCCGCGTTGTAGGAAAGCTGTCCCAGTTTTGTCACACCATCCACGAGCAGATCCACTTCCGGGTTGAAGTCTTCGATCAGCTCCCGGTCTGTCATCACGGTGTCCTCCAGGACATCATGAAGAAGCCCGGCAACGATGGTTTCCTTGTCGAGCTCCAGATCCGCCAGAATGATGGCAACGCACAGCGGATGTATGATATAAGGTTCCCCCGACTTTCTGTTCTGCCCCTCATGCGCGCTTTTCGCGATCTGATAGGCCTTTTCAATCATGGAGATATCGTCGGAAGGATGATATTTTCTGACCGCTTTGATCAGCTCTGCGTAGAGCAGCTCCGGACTTGTAAAATCCTCCATCGCCTTGACGGAAGAATCTGCCCTGCGGATCTCTTTGATCTTTTCTTCTTTTGTCCTTAGATCTGTGGACATTTTTTCACCAGCCAGTCGAATTGATGATTATAACAAAAAGGAAGCTTATTTACCTTCGTAGCAGATGACAGATTCCACGTCGTAATCTTTCAGTTTTTCACGGCCATTCAGACCTGCAAGTTCCATCAGGAACACGATCTTGACCACTTCGCCGCCCAGGTCTTCCACAAGTTTCGCAGCAGCTTCAATGGTTCCGCCGGTGGCGATCAGGTCGTCGATGAGGACTACTTTCTGTCCCGGCTTAATGGCATCCTTGTGCATCTCGATGGTAGCCGTGCCGTATTCCAGATCGTATTCGCGGGAGACGGTCTCAAAAGGAAGTTTTCCCTTTTTGCGGATCAGCACAAACGGTTTGTGAAGATTGTATGCAACCGGCATTCCCATGATAAAGCCTCTGGATTCCGTCCCGGCGATCACGTCGAAATCTACTCCTTTAAGCTTTTCCTGGATACCGTCGATGGCAAGATGAAGACCATCCGGATCCTGAAGAACAGTGGTAATGTCACGGAAAATAATGCCGGGCTTCGGAAAATCAGGAACGCTTCTTACATACTCTTCTAACTTTTTCATCACTTTTCCTCCTGCCGTTTCAGGCTGTATGTTGAATTATACAACAAAAACTGTATGTCAGTATAACATTAAAGAAGAGATTTCGCAATATTCGGTCCTAAGTTTTCCTCTTTATAATGCTTTCTGCAGAGGGCAATATAGCTCTCGTCCCCTCCAAGGAAAAACTGCTCTCCGTCTTTCACTATTTTTCCCCCTGAAAGACGGGTGTTGCAGCTGGCGCCATGCCCGCACCAGCATACTGTCTTCAGCTCTTCTATTACGTCGGCCCAGGCCAGCAGCCACATGGAACCCTCGAACAGATTTCTCTGGAAGTCGGTCCTGAGGCCATAGCAGATGACGGGAAGTTCAAGATCGTCCACGATATGTACGAAGAACTCCACATCCGCTTTGGAACAGAACTGTGCCTCGTCCACGATCACGCAGTCGTATCTGCGGATCTCTTCATCACTCATCTTGACAAGGTCTTCCACATACCGGCATTCCTTCATCAGACCGATCCGGCTTCTGATCACGGACTCGCCGTCCCTGGTATCGAGTTTCGGTTTCACCAGCAGCGCATGCTTTCCGCGCTCATAATAATTATATTCAACCATCAGGGCATTTGCGGTCTTCGAACTGCCCATCGCCCCATGCCTGAAATACAGTTTTGCCATGGTTTTTCTTCCTCCTGGTTTGACTTTGCGTTCTGTTTAGCGTACCATGAACTGAAAGAAATTGTAAAGAAGGAAACGGTGAGACAGATGGATATAAGACAGAATTACACGGGGATGAATCCAAAGACAGCTGTACTTGCGGTCGGATTTGATGCGGACGAACGCACCAGGCTCATCCGGCGGTATCTTCGCCGTCAGGGCATTGAGTGGATTCCGGTCGAAATGCCGGCATTTGTCCAGCCGCTCGGGTTTCTGGCAGGCGCAGCCGGTTTTTCCGGGGTAAATGCCGTGAATCTTCAAGGCAGCATACCGGAGGAGATGATGGTGATGGCAGGGTTTTCGGACGCGCAGCTGGACGGGTTTCTGGCCTATTTCCGGGAGAACGGGATTCCGGGCGTTCCTCTGAAGGCGGTGCTGACGCCGGTGAACGCGCACTGGAACGCGCTGCAGCTTTATGAAGCCCTGAAGGAAGAGGCCCGGATGATGCCTTGAAGCTGGCAGATACAAACAGCCATTATGTACATGGAACTGTACATAATGGCTGTTTGATACTTATGGCATAAACAGGTAATCAACCATATCAGCTCTGAGATCAGGCAGGTTCTGCCGCCATCCCATAAACAGCTGTTATCACATACTCACAGGAATAGATTCTTACGAAATAGCCGCGAACCCTTTCTCAAGGTCCCCGATAATATCATCGATATGCTCCGTCCCGATCGACAGACGGATGGTATTCGGCCGGATCCCCTGGTCGAGCAGCTCCTCTTCGGACAGCTGTGAATGGGTCGTGGAAGCAGGATGGATCACCAGAGACTTCACGTCCGCTACATTTGCCAGCAGCGAAAAGATCTGCAGCGCATCGATGAACTTCCAGGCTTCTTCCTGTCCTCCCCGGACTTCAAAAGTGAAGATGGAAGCTCCGCCATTCGGGAAATATTTCTCATAGAGGGCGTGGTCCGGATGATCGGGCAGCGAGGGGTGATTCACTTTCTCCACCAGCGGATGTTTTGACAGATATTCCACTACTTTTTCGGTGTTCTCCGCGTGTCTTTCAAGTCTCAGCGACAGAGTCTCCACTCCCTGCAGCAGCAGGAAGGCGTTGAAGGGTGAAATGGCAGCACCGGTATCGCGCAGCAGGATGGCCCGGATATAGGTCACAAATGCAGCCGGTCCTACGGCGTCGTAGAAAGAGATCCCATGATAGCTGGGATTCGGATCCGCGATGTTCGGGTATTTGCCGGAAGCCTTCCAGTCAAATCTGCCGGACTCTACGATAACGCCGCCCAGCGTTGTGCCATGGCCGCCCAGGAATTTAGTCGCCGAATGTACCACGATATCAGCCCCGTGTTCGATGGGACGGATGAGATAAGGGGTGCCGAACGTATTGTCGATGACCAGCGGCAGTCCATGTGAGTGCGCGATTTCCGCGATCGCGTCGATATCCGGGATGTCGCTGTTCGGATTGCCGAGGGTTTCCAGATAGATGGCACGGGTATTCTCTTTTATGGCACTTTCCACTTCCTGCAGATTGTGTGCATCCACAAAGGTGGTTTCAATTCCATACTGCGGCAGTGTATGCGCCAGAAGGTTAAAGCTGCCGCCGTAGATCGTCTTCTGGGCTACGATATGTCCTCCGCCGGCAGCAAGGGCCTCAATGGTATAAGTTATGGCTGCCGCGCCGGAGGCAACCGCAAGAGCAGCGCTCCCGCCTTCCAGTGCTGCGATGCGTTTTTCAAACACTTCCTGGGTAGAGTTCGTCAGCCTTCCGTAAATATTGCCCGGATCTGCCAGTCCGAAACGGTCGGCGGCATGACGGCTGTTCCTGAAGACATAGGATGTGGTCTGATAAATTGGCACTGCGCGGGCATCCGTTGCCGGATCGGGTGTCTCCTGGCCTACGTGAAGCTGTAATGTTTCAAATCTGTATTCTGACATAAGTCCGTTCTCCTTTTCTATCCTGTGTTTTTTTCTGTTTCATCTGCCGTAAGGAACGGAGTTTTTTATTTCTTTTCTGTTACTCTTCAGCCTTATCTTCATTGATGCCGATCGAATTTCCTGTTCTGTCCTGGTAATCCTTCAGAGCCGACTGAATGGCTTCCTCCGCCAGTACGGAACAATGCATCTTATAGGCCGGAAGCCCGTCCAGCGCCTCCGCTACGGCTTTATTCGTCAGTTTCATTGCCTCGGATACGGGTTTCCCCTTGATCAGCTCTGTCGCCATAGAACTGGAAGCAATTGCGCTGCCACACCCGAAGGTCTCAAATTTCACATCTTCTATGATGTCGTTTTCGATCTTCAGATACATTTTCATGATGTCGCCGCACTTTGCGTTCCCGACCTCCCCGATGCCGTTCGCATCTTCGATGACCCCCACATTCCGTGGATTCCGGAAGTGGTCCATCACTTTTTCACTGTATAATGCCATTTTTGCCTCCTGATGAATCTATATCATCCGTCCCGCAGGACAACCTCCTGCGATGACGGCTGAACACTGTCCTGATACAGTTACCGTCCTTTCTGTTCCCCTGTCAGGAGAGTTACAGAATGAAACTGCTCTTTCCGCTGCAAAGATCCCGCCACACCGGTGAGAAACCGCGCAGGTATTCGACAACTTCCCTGACCGAGCGGATGATCTCATCCACTTCCTCCTCCGTGATGTCATCTCCCAGGCTGAGACGCAGGGATCCATGCGCGACATCGTGCACCCGTCCGATCGCCAGCAGTACATGACTGGGGTCCAGTGAACCGGAGGTGCAGGCGCTTCCCGA
>CACZSG010000269.1 GCA_902783665.1 uncultured Lachnospiraceae bacterium
CAGAAACCGGATACGGATCCTGATCAGGAAAAAGAGAAGGATCTGTGGAAGAGATTTGCGTAACGAAAGATCAATATCGGGAAGAGAGATATGACAGAAACAAAGAATGACAGGAAATTTGGGGGGCTTTCCCTTCAGGAGCTGGAAGAAGCAGCGGCTCTTGACGAGGGAGAAAGACCGGTAATACCTTCGGCTTCAAAAGACCGGGAGAAGGTTGAAAAACCGTCAGATGTAAAAGCGGCAGCTGACCTAAAAGAAACAGGCAGGAATACCAGGAAAGCCGGACTTTCCATAGAGGATATCAGAAAAGCCGCAAACATTTCCGACGATGTGCCTTTCGCCAGGGAAAACAGTCCTGCAGTTCCTGCGGAGGAATCCGCTAAAGAGGATGAGACCGAAAATCTTCCCGGGAAGTCAGCGGCAGTTGAAATGGAAGCTGCTGCGAAGGTCAGAACGGAGGATGGAATCGGGAATTCATTTCTATATGTTCTCGGCAAAAACATCCAGGATAGAAATATTGGTTTTCTTCTCTGGATGACGGTGAACTGTCTTATGTATTCCCTGATCCCTGGCGGTGTTATTTTTTACTTTCTCTGGATCGTGGTCCTGTCCGGACCTGTAGGCGGATGGGCACTGCGCAGGCTTTGCGGATGCAGGACAATAAAAAAAGCAGAAGACCAGGAAAAAATTCGTCCGGTGATGGAGCGGCTGCAGCAGAATATCCGGGAAAGATGGCCGTCACAGATGAGGAATATTTCAGTATATCTCTCTGAGGACGCATTTCCGGACACTTTTGCCTGTGGAAAGAGAACCATCTGCATTACCAGAGGAATGCTGGATTTTCCGGGAGAAGAACTTGAAGCAGGAATGGCGCACGAGGTCGGCCATCTGTTGAAGAGAGATTCCGAAGAGAATCTGATCATGGCAGCCAGTAATCCGCTGGTTCTTGCATTTTTGCTGATTATTTCGGAATGTATCAGCCTTCTGATGCCGGATAGACTGCTGAACAACACGGCAATGTCCGGGAGTACCGTCCGGGCTTTTCGTTATGGTCTGGTTGGCACATTGATCTTTTTGTGGATGAGGGCAGGGGTAAGATGCTGCGGACTTACCACTCTGAACAGAGAAGGAGCAGCAGACCGCTGTGCATGTGAACTTGTGGGACCGGATGCACTTGAGCAGTGTTTGATACACAGGTCCCTGGACAGGCGTGAAGCCGGCGTCTGGGATTCATTCAGAAATTCAAGATCGGCGGTGGCGGACCGTATTGTCTGGATTGGCGGCAACCGCAGGATCGAGGCGTAAAAAGAAAGATAAAAGGCAAGGCTAAAAACAAGGCTGAAGGAGGATGGATAAATGCTTTATAATGAATTCAAGGATCTTAAGTTATCCAGGCTGGGTTTCGGCGCCATGCGGCTTCCGACTCTTGAAAACGGGGAAATTGATGAGAAACAGGTAGAGGAAATGGTGGCCTATGCCATGGAACACGGGGTTAATTACTATGATACCGCATATCCCTATCACGGAGGCAAAAGCGAGATCGTTCTGGGAAAAGCTCTTTCGCAGTATCCCAGGGACAGCTGGTATCTGGCCTCAAAATACCCCGGACATCAGATTGCATCCAGCTATAATCCGGCGGAAGTATTTGAAGAACAGCTGAAGAAATGTGGTGTAGATTATTTCGATTTTTATCTGCTTCATAATGTCTATGAAAACTCCATCGGTGTTTACGAGGACCCGCAGTGGGGGATCCTGGATTATTTTAAAGAACAGAAAAGTCTGGGGCGGATCAGGCATCTTGGCTTTTCCTCACATGCAAGACCTGACACACTGGAAAGCTTTCTGGAATACGCAGGAGATGCCATGGAGTTCTGCCAGATCCAGATGAATTATCTTGACTGGAGTCTTCAGGATGCCGAGGCAAAATATAACTTGCTGACCAGCCGCGGAATTCCTGTCTGGGTCATGGAGCCCGTGCGGGGAGGAAGACTGGCTTCCCTGTCAGTGGAAGACGAAGAACAGCTGAAAGCGCTGCGCCCGGATGAGAGCATCGCGTCATGGTCCTTCCGCTGGCTGCAGAACCTGCCGAATGTGAAAATGGTGCTCTCCGGCATGTCCAATATGGAACAGATGAAGGACAATGTCAGAACATTTACGGAAGGTGCAGTCCAGACGGAGGACGAGACAGAACTGCTCTACAGGATCGCGGAAGGAATGAAGAACGCGCTTCCGTGCACCAGATGCAGATACTGCTGTGACGGATGCCCGATGGAACTGGATATTCCGATGCTCATCCACGCCTACAATGATCTGAAGTTTTCGGGAGGTATGACGGTGGCCATGCAGTTTGATGCCCTGCCTGAGGAGAAGAAACCTTCGGCCTGCCTTTCCTGCGGAGCGTGTGCGGCGGTATGTCCGCAGAATATAGATATTCCGGGTGCGCTGGCAGAACTGACGGAACTTCTTGCGAAGGCTCCCAGCTGGGCGGAACTCTGCAGACAGAGAGAGGAAGCCGCGAGAAAACTGAAGGAAGAAGCAGCGAAGAAGCAGTAAAACGAACACCTTTCAGGCTCCTGCATATTCTTTGAAAAAGGATATGCAGGGCGTTTTCGCTACAGTGGTTTTGGAAGCGGAAAAAAGATTTTGAAAAAAATAAAAAAAGGTGTTGACAACCCATGGACAGTGTGGTAAATTAACTAGGCTGTCGCGTGAGACAGCAAACACAAAGCACTTTGATAACTG
>CACZSG010000270.1 GCA_902783665.1 uncultured Lachnospiraceae bacterium
AAAACAAAAAGAACGGACAGCCCAACGGCTGCCCGCTCCAGTTCTCAATGCTGTTTCAGATCAGTCCTGTACGTACGGCATCAGGGATACGTGACGTGCTCTCTTGATGGCAACGGTCAGTGCTCTCTGGTGTTTTGCACAGTTTCCGGTGATTCTTCTGGGAAGGATCTTACCTCTTTCAGAGACATATCTCTTCAGCTTGTTAACATCCTTGTAATCGATCTCGTTATTCTCTTTTCCGCAGAAAACGCAGACTTTCTTTCTTCTGCGAACGGTATTTCTTCTTTTCATCGGAGCATCTGCTCTGTCTTTATTAAACGGCATGGAAAATTCCTCCTTTTACGCACAAATCATAGGGCTTTCACTGCTTAGTTAAACGGCAGTTCTTCATCGATTCCGTCCGGGATATTCATAAACCCGTCCACAGATGCGGAGGCCGGAGCCGGCGCGGGTGTTCTGGGAGCCTGATCCGGACGTGCGAACTCTCCGCCGTTCTGTGCAGAGGCTGCTTTACTTTCCGCAAACTCCTGTTCTTCCACGATCACATCTGTTGTGTAAACCTTCTGGCCATCTCTGTTGGTGTAGCTGCCGGTCTGAATACGGCCGGTAACCGCGATCTTGATGCCCTGACGCAGATACTTCTCTGCAAATTCAGCACCCCTGCCGAATACCGTGCAGCTGATGAAATCCGCAGTCGCTTCCCCGTCGCGACGGAATCTACGGTCAACTGCGAGCGTGTATCTTGCAATTGCTGTTCCGTTTTCTCCAGTGGAGTAACGAATTTCCGGGTCCCTGGTCAGGCGTCCCATTAAGATGACTTTATTCATGTAAATCCCTCCTATTTATGCATCCTGTCTAACGCATAAATATCTGATGACATTGTCCATAATGCGCATACGCGACTCGATCTCTGCGGGAGCAGTCGGTGCAGCTTCGAAACGAACAAAGTAGTAGAAACCTTCGCGCATTTTCTGGATCTCGTATGCAAGACGTCTCTTGCCCCAGTCATCTACCTCTGTCACTGTACCGCCGAAACGTGCGATCAGTTCCTTTACTCTTTCGATGACAGCGGCTCTTTCTTCATCTTCAACCTTTGCGCTGACAACTACTGCTAATTCATACTTGTTCATGCTTTCATGTACCTCCTTATGGTCTCTGGCCCCTCCTCCATGGAAGGAGCAAGGAAATAAAAATATATCACAGCTAGACATTTTAACACAGGTCCAGCTGTGATGCAAGTACAATCTTATATGAAAAAAGAACGAATCTTAATGATGCTTATCTGGGAATGATTCCTGAATCCCACTGCCTGGTCTCAGGGCTTCCGCAGCCCCCGGGTATTCTTCTCGACCAGCGTTCTGGCCACCATGATCATGTGGCCGCAGCCCATGCATTTCAGCCGGAAATCCGCGCCGGTCCGAAGAATCTCCCATTCCTGGCTTCCGCAGGGGTGTTTCTTTTTCAGTTTCACAATATCTCCGACTTCGTATTCATAATTGTTCATGCCCCTGCCTCCTCTCCCGGCGGTTTTCCGATTCCTGCTCCTTTTGCGCAGTTTATCATGAATGGTTACGTCTGCTGCCTCCGTTAAGATGCGGGCAATTCTTCTATTTTATATACCCGCACATCCATCGCCTCAAACTCGATCCGGTACCTCAGGGTCTCTTCTTTGTGAAGTCCCAACACTTCCCTCAGATTGAATTCCGGCCGGGTGATCAGATAGACATTGTCCTTCAGCAGCGTATCCCGGGTGATTCCTTCGGGAATCCCCAGTGTCTCCATCTTCTTCCAGTAGATGGGCGAGTAGAAGTCCCATCCCCCGGTGCCGATGCAGTTGACCATGGTATCCTCCGCAGCGTCCGGGCCGTATCCGAAGGTGTCGCGGATGAAGATGTCGTCCGGATGCATGGAAGCGTAGGCGTTATAGGGTGTGTGTGTCCGGATCAGGTTGTTGTCCAGCATTTCGTGCTGAGCCACAAGGGCAAGTCCAAGCACGATGACGGCACCTCCGGCCATGACTGTCTCCAGTCCCGCGGCGGGCCGGAATCTTCCTTTTCCGGCCAGGATCCCGATACAGATCCAGAATGAAAGGATCGAATATACGAACAGGGATTCCAGCGCCCGCTCGTTTACCCGGCCGCGCATGTGGATGCCGACCCACAGAGCCATATTTGCGGCCAGCAGAAGCACAAACAGAAGCCTGTCCTTCCGGGAAGTCCTTTTCCAGCCGGGGATCAGCAGGATTACAAAAAGCGCTGCCGAAAGAAGAAGAACGATCTGCATCTGCGCCGTCTCATTCTGCCCTGGGGCAAACAGACTTTTCCTGATCCCCGAAACGATCTCGCCCGGGCGTATTTTGGCCCGTTTCGGATGTGCTTTCGCATAATCATAGATCCTGACGATCACTTCCATGGGATCCTGCTCGGAGATACCGTAACGGTAGTTCAGCAGCGGCATCAGCTTTTTACTGTCTATACCGATATATTCATAAAATTCCTTGTCGTTCAGGTAATCGGCAAACATCTGATAGTCGAACACCTCGGAACGGATGTCATCGTATTTCTGGTAGGTCTTCCACTGCGGATCCGCGTAGGCCGCCATATGGCAGAGCTTCGCCGCCGCGATCAGGCAGACGGCCGCAAGGGGAACCACCCAGGCCCTGCGGTCCTTCCACATGGTATCCAGATGTTTGTACAGCCACAGGATTCCCAGCAGCAGAAGGCCGGAATAAAGATACTGCCTGCGGATGCAGAAGGATATGAAAAACATGGTGTAGACCGGCAGCATCTTTTTAAAATTGTGATCATCTTCCGCCGGCAGAAGCGCATAGCACAGCACCGCGGATGCGGAGACGAAGGCCGCGCAGGTCGTGAAGGTAAACCTGGAAACGGCTCTTCCCCAGAAGCTGCCGACAAGCAGAAAATACAGTGCTGCAAAAACGCACTCATGGTTCCTGAAACGGACCGACAGGCTTCTCAGGCTGAGGCTCATGCAGAGCCAGTATACACAGAGGAAGAAGACCATGTACCAGCTGATCTGCGGTGTGCATTTATAAAGGAAGGCAATGATCAGCGAGAGCGGATAATGGATGAAGACCGCATGGCCGTCCGGGTCGCCGGTATAGGAGCCGCTGAGGATGGAGATCATTGTCGTGTCGTCATTGGTAATATATCGAAAGTGAAAAAAACGAAGCAGCACCAGGATAAAAAGGGCCGGGGCCGCAATGATAAACAGGTTTCTTATTCTGTTTGTGATCTTAACATCTGTTATTCTTTTCATATGTACGTTCATGGGGTTTTCGGGAATCGTCTGAAGCGGAATTTTTCCGGATGTTCTTCAGCAATTCTCCTGAAGCTGATATGGATGGGTTACGAAAACAGCACCGTCTTAGTCAGCACCAGAAAGGCAAGGACAAAGATCGCCGCAAGCTCCAGCGCAAACAACAGGGCCATTCCTT
Source organism: uncultured Lachnospiraceae bacterium (assembly GCA_902783665.1). Classification (GTDB taxonomy): domain Bacteria; phylum Bacillota; class Clostridia; order Lachnospirales; family Lachnospiraceae; genus Choladousia. The sequence goes on from CACZSG010000270.1 coordinate 3,458, forward strand.
TTTTTGACATTTACATACTCTCCTTTTTAAGAATGAATGTCAAGGACAGAATTCTGTGCAGAATTCCTCCGTCGAAAAAATCCGCACCAAAAGGATACCTTTCTGCATGATAAATGTCAATATTGTTTATGAATATTATCTTATTAAATATGTTGTATATGGGTGCATTTTCCTGCATACGTAAATCAGCGCTTATTAATATAAACATAAAAGCTATATGATGATACAGCGCTGATATAGAAGCGGCTAAACAAATACAAAATCCTATAACGCTGATAGGCAGAGCCTGACAGGCCGCACAAAAACAGGAGAGGGAATGCCTCTCCTGTTCTTGTGCTGTCTGTTAAAGCAATAGAGTTTATGCTCTCAGGTCGATGCTTCTGATCTGTTTCCGCAGCGGCAGAACGCTCTTCGGATTAACAGAGAGTTCATCAATGCCCATGCGCAGGAAGGTCTCGGTAAGAGTCAGGTCTGCGCCGAGCTCTCCGCAGATTCCTACCCAGATACCATGGCGGTGTCCTGCTTCGATGGTCATCCGGATGGCCCTCAGGACTGCCGGATGATGTGTATCGGAGAACGGCTCCAGCTTCGCGTTCTGACGGTCGATCGCACATACATACTGAGTCAGGTCGTTGGTTCCGATGGAGAAGAAATCACAGGCCTGAGCCAGTTCGTCGGCACACAGAACCGCTGCCGGTGTCTCTACCATGATACCGATGGAAGGATTGCCCATCTTCACGCCTTCGGCTTCCAGTTCTTTTCTGCACTCCGCCAGGATCACCTTGCACTCGTTCAGTTCGCGCAGGGAGATGATCATCGGGAACATGATTCCCAGATTGCCGTATGCGGAAGCACGCAGCAGCGCGCGCAGCTGAGTCTTGAAGAAGTCTTTTCTGGTGAGGCAGATGCGGACAGCGCGGTAGCCGAGTGCCGGGTTCTCTTCCGGATCCAGCTCCATGTAATCCACTTTCTTGTCTGCGCCGATGTCACAGGTACGGATGATCACCTGCTTCGGAGCCAGGGACTGGACAGCCAGCTTGTAAGCCTGGAACTGCTCATCCTCTGTGGGATAGGTCTTGCTGTTCAGATAGACGAACTCAGAACGGAACAGGCCGACGCCGCCTGCGTCGTTCACCTGAACGGCACCGATGTCGGACGGACCGCCGATGTTGGCATAGACTTTGATGGTCGTTCCGTCGATGGTGGTGTTCGGCTGACCTTTCAGTTCCTGAAGAAGCGCACGCTTTTTCTCGTCCTCTTTCTGGCGGGCGGTCAGCGTTTCCAGCAGGTCTGCCGTGGGATCGATATAGACACATGCGTTGTATCCGTCAAGGATGGCCATCTTACCGTCCCAGGAATCGTCGATCTCCTTGCACTGGATCAGTGCCGGCAGGTTCATGCTGCGGGCCAGGATAGCTGTATGGCTGTTGGAACTTCCTTCTCTGGTGATCATGCCAAGAAGAAGGGACTTGTCCAGGCGGACCGTCTCTGACGGAGCAAGGTCTTCAGCGACCAGGATAGCGGGTTCCGTACCCTGCATGCTGTCGGTGTCCACGCCCATCAGAATGTTCAGCACGGCCTGTTCGATGTCATAGATATCCGCGCTTCTGGCGTTCATGTACGGGTCGTCCATCTGGGCGAAAACTTCGGCCTGATTGTCAAAGGCCTGCTTCGTCGCATATTCTGCTGTGTGTTTGCCGCGGGTGATCACTTCATGGACGGCATCGGTCAGATCCTCGTCCTCCAGCATCATGGCATGAACACTGAAGATCTCGGCACTCTCTTCGCCTGCTGCTTCCAGCGCTTTTTCATAGAGCACGTTCTGCTGTTCAATGGCCTTTTCCACCGCATCGTTAAATCTGGCGACTTCCGCCTGGGGATCCTTGACCAGCTCACCGCTGATCTCGAGCTTCGGAGCCTTGTAGATCTTGATCTTTCCGATGGCGATTCCGTTTAATATGCTTTTACCGGTTCCAACTTTCATAATATCTTTTCCTCCTGGTTTTTATGGGACCCGCGCAGGGGATCCGGCACGGCCGCGGGACATGCCCGCCCTGCCCGAAACGAGCGGTCAAAGCGGGGCTGCCGCATAAAGAGTCCTTCATGAGACAGCCCCGTATAAATTACAGATTCTCTTTGAAGAAGGTCTCAACCGTCGCGAAATCAGCTTCTTCGTTCGGGCCTTCCACTGTGACTTTCACTTCGTCTCCCTGTTTTACACCAAGGCTCATGATTGCCATCAGCTTTTTCGCCTCTGCGCATTTTTCACCCTTCCAGATCACAACTTTGCTCTCAAGGCCTTTTGCCATTTTTGCAAGGGTTCCTGCGGGACGAGCATGGATACCTACCGGATCGGTTACTACGTAGTTGAACTCTTTCATGATACTTTCTCCTTTTCATGTTTCTTCGGACACGAGCCCAGCCCGACAGGGTGATGTCCCGCAGTCCGTATTTGGCATTTTTACCATTCCATATTTGATTATACCCTGTTTTTTTCGTTCGCACAAGTCAATCCTGCATCTTTTTGCACGATTTTTATGTTCGATTATTGTGCATTTTTTACCTGATACAGGAATTACAGATTGCTGATTGTCTCTGCTGCGAATTCATGATATTTTGTATTTGCAGGTTTCTGTATTTCTTCCTGTCCGGGCCGGACCATGTCTGTATCCGGCAGAATCTCTTCAATAACCCGCCCCCGGCGTCTGTGAGGTAAAAAATGAATTCAAAGACCCTTCTTTCCAGAAAAAACCTGATCACGCTTGGATGTGTCATCGCATCCTCTCTGCTGATGGCCTCCACCAACAATCTTTTCGTCAAACATGCCGGCCTTCTGTCCGGCGGTTTCATGGGTATCGCAATTCTGACGGAGATGATCGGAGACCTGGTTCACATAAACATCCCGACCTCCGTTACGCTGGTTCTTCTGAACGCGCCGGTGGCGCTCTTCTGCGCCCGCAGGATCTCCAGGCGCTTTGTCTTCTTCTCGCTGACGCAGGTCTTCCTGACCTCCCTCTTTCTCCGCATGATCCCGGTAAGGCCAATCTTTGAGGAACAGCTGCTGAACATTATCTTCGGAGGCGTCCTGTGGGGCAGTTCCATCACTCTGGCGCTCAAAGGCGGGGCTTCCTCGGGCGGCACCGACTTCATCGCGCTCTATGTAGCCAACAAAACCGGCCGTGAAATCTGGATGCAGGTCTTCGCCATGAACACCGCACTGCTGGCCATCTTCGGCATCCTGTTCGGATTCGACAAAGCGGGGTATTCCGTTCTGTTCCAGTATATCTCGACGCACATTGTATCCACCTTCCACACCCGCTACAAACGGGTGACCCTGCAGATCTTCACGCAGAAGCAGGAGGATGTGCTTCATGCGTACCTGAAGCATTTTCACCACGGCATCACAGCCCTGCATGGAACCGGCGGTTTCTCCGGACAGTCCACCACGCTTCTGCTGGCCGTCATCTCCAGTTACGAGCTGAACGATGCCATCGAAGTCCTGAAGAAAGCGGACCCGCATATCATCATCAATGTACTTAAGTCGGAACGGTTCGTGGGGCGGTTCCATCTGGAAGAAATCTGAAAAACCGAAAACGTGCACAGGTCTCCCTGCGCACGTTTTTCAATTCATCCTGTTCAGTTTTTCAGCTGATCCTTGTTCCTTCCGGCACAATGTCGTCCACGAAGATCACCTGGCATCCGCAGGCATTGTTTGTCGCTGCCAGCAGCATGCCTTCGCTGGTAACGCCGGTCAGTCTGGCCGGTTCCAGGTTGGCCACCACAATGATCTTGCGGCCGATCAGGTCCTCGGGCTTGTAGTATTTCTTGATGCTGGAGACGATGGTACGCTCCTTCAGCCCGTCAAACAGAGTCAGTTTCAGGTTGCTGTGGGACTTGCGGATCTCGGTGCATTTCACCACTTTGCAGACGCGCAGGTCGATCTTTTTAAAGTCGTCAAGACCGATCAGGTCCGCCACCGGCTGCACCTCATCAGGCTCGCCGTACTCTACGGCCGGCTCCTCTGTGACTTCCGGCTCGACGACCGGATGCAGCTCCTCTTCCGTCTTCGGCGTAGAGAAGTCCAGCAGATGCAGGAAGCGCTCCTTGTCGATGGCATACAGGAACAGATAGAGCCTGGGGCCTTTTTCCTTCGCGATCAGCAGCTGGTACACATTCTTAAAGAACTTGCCCTGCACCGCTTTCAGGTTCGGGATATCCTCTCCGTATACATCCTTCGGGATGGCGTAAAGGCGGGTGTTCAGATCATCCAGAGTGTAATCCTCGTTCTTCAGATAATCGTGGAGGATCTCCAGTTCCTTCTTCTCTTCGTCGTTCAGGCTCTCATACAGATCCCAGTCACGGGTGGCGCGGAGCTTGTTCGCGTTCTCGGGCGCGCAGTTTTCCAGCCAGTACTGTGCCAGGTCCAGTCTTCCCTTGAAGTCGTCATATTTATAGGGCGTTCCGATCTTTTCAAAGACAGTCTCTATCATGGGGATGTTGAAATCCACGATGGAGCCCATCTGAACCAGCAGTGACATGGGCACGGTGCAGATCTTGCTGCCCTCGTGCAGGCAGTTCTCCATGACCTCGCGGGTATGCTGATCCGCCGTTCCGCTGATGTACTGGTTGTACTGTTTGTCAAATTCGAAATACTGGCGCAGGATTCCGTCGTCGAAACAGAAATCGAAAGCCTTGTTCGGCTCTGCGCGGGAATACAGCCACAGGATCACTTCCGGTTCGTAGATCTTCAGAAGCGTATCCGGTGTCAGGTTAAGTCCTGAAGAGCCGGACATTTTTCCGGTGGTTCCCTTGATGCCGATGAATTCATAGCCCTGGAACACCGGCGCCTTGATGCCGAAGATCTTCTCGGCGATCACGCGGCTGGTGTCATAGCTGCCGCCTGGGCTCGCATGGTCTTTTCCGCCCGGCTCGAAGTCAACGCCTTCATACATCCAGCGCATGGGCCAGTCGATCTTCCAGGCAAGCTTGCAGTCCGTGTCTTTGGTAAAATCAAAGGTTCCCGTATGGCCGCAGGCGCAGGAATACTCTGCCTTTGTGCAGTCGTCCGAGAGGGAAAGGATCTTCGTGGTGTCCTTGTGGCAGCACGGGCAGTAGATGCTGACCGGATAGTAAGCCTCACGCTCTCCTTCCTGCGCATTCTGGGTACGGAAGCTGTCCAGAATGTCAAAGATCTCGCCGCGTTTTTTCAGCGCTGTCAGGATGTGCTCCCTGTAGGCGCCGCTGCGGTACATTTCCGCCTGATGGCGGTAATCCAGCTCGATGCCGAACTTGCGCATGGATGCTTCGAATTCATGCTCGAAATATTCCGCGTAGTTCTTTTCTTCCGTATCAAAGGGATTCGGAACATCCACATAGGGATATCCGATATATTTCTCCATGTCCCCGTTTGCCGCCGCCACGTTTACCGGCACCTTGCGCAGCCTGTCATACTCGTCCCAGGAAAACAGCAGTTTTGCCTTCTTTCCCTGTCTGCGGATCGCCTTTACAACGAAAAGGCTGGTGGCGATGTCTCTGAAGTTTCCGATGTGGATCGAACCGGACGGGCTGATGCCTGCCGCGCAGACATACTCCTCCTTGTCCGGATTTCTGCTGATGACCTGTTGTGCGATCTTATCTGACCAATGCATTCGCTTCACTCCTGTACAATGAACTTGAAAAGCCCGGCGGCAAGCCCGGCGCAAGGCTTTTGATGAATGGAAAACTAATCTTCACATGTATTGATGCATTATAGACTATTTTCATCTTAAACGCAAGAAGCGATTCCGGCAGAAGATACGCGAACTTTCTTTGACGTTCCGCCGCGGCGATGGTATACTCTTGAGGAGACATACGGAATGGGCTGTCTGTACGGTCTGAAACCGGAAACCGACGTGCCCGGACCCGTATTTTTTACTACGGAATATAACTGCCGCACGCAAAGCGGCAGAACGGAGGCTGTTATGAACATAGTACTGCTTGAACCGCTTGGCATCAGTGAAGACACGCTTCAGGAGCTTTCCCGGACTTTGACGGATGCCGGACACCACTTTACCGCATACAGTTCCTTTACCACCGACCCGGCTGAACTGATCAGCCGCAGCAGGGAAGCTGACATACTGATCATTGCGAACCACCCGCTTCCGGGCGAAGTGATCCGCGCGGCAGAAAACCTGAAAATGATCTCGGTCGCCTTTGTAGGCATTGACCATGTGGATGTGGAAGCCTGCAAAGAAAAAGGCATCCGTATCAGCAACACCGGAGGCTACTGTACCGACGCTGTGGCCGAGCTTGCCCTGGGGCTGGCGCTGGACTGCCTGCGGAACATCTCCCAGTGCGACAGGGCCGTGCAGGCCGGGGCCGGAAAAGGGTCTCTGGCCGGCCATGAACTGAAAGGAAAGTCCGTGGGCATCGTGGGCACCGGTGCCATCGGATGCCGGACGGCAGAACTTTTCAGGGCATTCGGATGCAGCCTGCTTGGGTACAGCCGCACGCAGCGGCCCGAAGCC
>CACZSG010000271.1 GCA_902783665.1 uncultured Lachnospiraceae bacterium
CGCCTTACTTCTCCAATTATATCAACTCCGACATGAAGCCCTCCGACGTGCGCAGCATGTGCTGCCGTCTGCGTCTGGACCTGCGGGCACTGCGCAAGAAATCCGGCGGCTTCTTCGGCTCCGGTGAATCCACCGGTTCGGTCGGCGTCGTGACCATCAACATGCCGCGTATCGCGTACCTGGCGGAAGATGAGGCGGACTTCTACAAACGTCTGGACGCGCTGATGGATATCTCCGCGCGCAGCCTGAAGACCAAGCGTACCGTCATCACCAAGCTTCTGGAGCAGGGCCTTTATCCGTATACCAAGCGTTACCTCGGCACCTTCAGCAACCACTTCTCCACCATCGGTCTGGTCGGCATGAACGAAGCCTGCCTGAACGCGAAATGGCTGAAAGCGGACCTGACGGACGAGAGAGCGCAGGCCTTCACCGTCGACGTGCTGAACCACATGCGCGAACGCCTCTCCGACTACCAGGAGAAATACGGGGACCTTTACAACCTGGAGGCGACTCCGGCAGAATCCACCACCTACCGCTTCGCGAAACACGACAAGGAGCTGTATCCGGACATCATCACCGCCAACATGAACGGCACTCCGTACTACACCAACTCCTCCCACCTGCCGGTAGGCTACACGGAGGACATCTTCTCCGCTCTGGATATCCAGGATGAGCTGCAGACCCTGTACACCTCCGGAACCGTGTTCCACGCCTTCCTCGGCGAAAAACTTCCGGACTGGAAAGCGGCCGCTGCCCTGGTACGCAAGATCGCTGAAAACTACAAACTGCCGTACTATACCATGTCGCCCACCTATTCCGTGTGCAGCGACCACGGCTATCTGACCGGCGAACAGTACACCTGCCCCATCTGCGGCAAGAAGACAGAGGTGTACAGCCGTATCACCGGCTACTATCGCCCGGTACAGAACTGGAACGACGGAAAGACACAGGAATTCAAGGACCGTAAAGTCTATGACATCGGCCACTCCCACCTGACACACACCGGCCCGCTGAACGCGCCGGCCGCAGCCCGGACTTCTGCCGCTCAGACTTCTGAACCGCAGACGGATGCGCCTGCCGCTTCCGCACCGGCCGCTGCACCTCAGCCTGCTGCTGTACAGACTGCCGCTCCGGCCCCCGCACCCGCGGCCCAGAGTGCGCAGGAGACCACCGTCCTTCTGTTCAAGACGCCCACCTGCCCGAACTGCAAGGCTGCCATGGCTCTTCTGGACAAGGCCTGTGTCGGATACACCGCGCTGAATGCCAACGAAGAAAAAGACCTGGTACAGAAATACGGCGTAAAGCAGGCACCTACGCTGGTCATCTCCAACGGTCAGGAAATCGAAAAATACCGCGGCGTTTCTGACATCAAGGGATGGCTGATGCACCGCAGCTGATCGGGAGGATAAGAAACATGTATGATATGATCGTGGTCGGAGGCGGCCCCGCCGGTATGACAGCCGCGCTGTACGCCCTCCGAAACGGCAGGACCGTGCTGGTCATCGAAAAACAGGGCTTCGGCGGTCAGATCACCCACTCTCCGAAAGTGGAAAACTACCCGGGCACCCTGCAGATGAGCGGCAACGAATTTGCAGACCGCATGCTGGACCAGATTCTGGCCCAGGGTGCGGAAATTGAACTTGAAACAGTCGTTACAGTAAAGCCTGACAACGGATTCCACACTGTCCGGACCGAAGAAGGCAGCACCTACGAAGGCAGGACCGTGGTCCTGGCCACCGGTGTCCGCCATCGTATGCTCGGCCTGGAAGGCGAGAACGAACTGGTCGGCGACGGAATCTCCTTCTGCGCCGTCTGTGACGGGGATTTCTACACAGGCCAGAAGGTCTGCCTGGCGGGCGGCGGCAATTCCGCGCTTCAGGAAGCCATCCTGCTTTCCGAAAAATGCCGCGAGGTAGTCATCCTTCAGGATCTGCCTCAGCTGACCGGCGAGATGCGCCTGCAGGAAGTGCTGATGGCAAAACCCAACGTACAGGTGATCACGGGCACAAAAATAACCGCCCTGAAAACACAGGACGGCTCTCTCAGCGGCGTCGAGATCGAAAGCCGCAGGGACGGCAGCCGCCAGGTCATCTCCTGCGACGGACTGTTCGTGGCCATCGGACTCATTCCTGAAAATGAGCCCTTCGCGTTCCTGGCGTCCCTGAACGCCTACGGCTACTTCGATTCCGATGAAAGCTGTCTTACCAAGACCCCGGGGATCTACGTGGCCGGGGACTGCCGCAGCAAGACGGTGCGGCAGCTGACAACAGCCGCAGCAGACGGCGCCACGGCCGCACTGGCGGCCTGCCGTTATCTGAGCGGACAGAACTGAATATGACAGGACCGGAGGTGTAAAACCTCCGGTCCTTTTTTATATCAATATTGCTTTTCGGCCTCTTTCAGCCTGGTCTTGTCCAGATACATGGCTGCGTCAGCCCGGTCAAAGATATCGGACACTCTCCGGTCCTTCCCCGATTCAAAAACAGCCATTCCACAGGCAATGATCACTCCCTCGCCGTGCTTCTGGGAACGGTTCTCATCCTCGATCTTCCCCAGCAGCGCATTGCGGTTCTCATAATCCTGTCCGGTCAGCAGAATGACAAATTCATCTCCGCCATAGCGGTAAACAGGGCTGTGGTCGAAGACGCGGCAGATCCTGCGGCAGGCCGCACGGATCAGTTCATCTCCTGCTGCGTGCCCCAGTGTATCATTCACCCGCTTCAGGCCGTTCACGTCACAGATGGCCAGCGCGAAGGGCGATGTTATGCCCGATGCAATGACCACGTCCAGTTCTTTCTCCCTCTCCGTGTAGGCGTGTTTGCTCTTTACCCCTGTCAGCGAATCCCGGTTGGCCAGTTCCCGCGCGCTCCTCAGTTCCCGGGCGTGTTCCTGTTCGCGCCGGATCTGGGCATCGATATTACTGACGCCAATGACGATATGCGGATCATTTTCATCTTCCATCCGTGTGGCCTTCATATGCACATAGGTGGGCTCCCCTCCGAACAGCAGCCGGTAGGTAAGGGTATAGACCCCGTTCTTCTTCAGGGTCTCCATCAGCTTCTCCTTGGTAAATTCTCCAAGAAACACCTCTATATCGTCCGGGTGCGCGACTCTCTGGATATTTTTTCTGCTCAGATTGAAAAAGTCCTCCCCGCCCTTCTCAATGTTCAGCTCCTGAAACTCCTTATGAGAGCTGTACTCGATGAAGCGGTCTGTCTCCATATCCACATAATAAATGCTGAAATAGTCCGCCGCCAGCGCCCTTGCGATTCTGAAATAGGTGGCCGTACTCTGCCGCATGGTCTCCAGTTTCTGGTCCTCGCTGATCTGCTTGTCTATGTTTGTGACCCCGATAATGATATGGTTGAAGTCTTCTCCGCCAGCCAGCGTGATCTTCATGCGGTAGAAGAACGGTTCCCCTTCGATCATCAGACGGTAGTCCATGGTAAACGGATGGGTCCTGTGAAGGATGGACAGCAGTTCCTCTTTTTTAAAGACCTTCGAGACCTTTTCCCGGTCCGCCTCATAGACCACTTTGGCTATGTTCGTCTGAACATCCTTGAAAAAGTCCTTGCCGCTGACTTCCAGCTTCAGGGAATTGTAGGAGCCGTCCGACAGGAATTCCATATAGGAATGCGTGTCCATATCCACATAGTAGATACTCTCCATATCGCTGGAAAGCGCTCTGGCCAGACTGTCCAGGTCCGGACGGTTCTTTCCTTTTCTCTCTCCTTCCGCCTCCCGGATCTGCTCGTCCACGTTGCTGATGCCGATGACGATATGCTCTTCGTCATGCGTATTGGGCCTGACTACCTTCAGCGTATAGTAGACCGGCTGACCATCGATCTGAAGCCGGTAGGTCATGCTGAACGGGTGGCCGTTCAGCAGCTGGGCCAGCAATGCCTCCTTCTGCATGCACAGGGAGACCCGCTGCTGATCATCCGGATAGACGACCCTCTTGATGTTTTTCTGCGTGTCCCCGAAGAAGTCGGAACCGCTTCTCTCGATCTGCAGGTCTTCATACCTGCCTTCGGAGCTGAATTCCACATAGTGGTTGTTGGAAGTATCCACATAGTAGACACTCTCGAAACCACTGGAGAGCGCATAGGCGATCTTCCCGAAGCTCTGCTGGTCATGGCCGGAGAGAGCGCTGTTTTTCTTAGCCGGTTCTTTCAGGACCACTGTCTGGCCTTTGCGTTCAATGACGAATTTTTCATATTCCGATGACGGGACAGGTTTCGAAAAATAATATCCCTGTACCAGATCGCAGCCCATGGCCTTTAAGGCATTCAGCTGCTCCTCCGTCTCAACGCCCTCCGCGATGACCGGAACGGAAAGATAGTCCGCGATGTCAATGATCACTTCCAGCATCCTCGTATCCTTCCGCTGGCTGAAGGCTGTCCGGACGAACTGCATGTCAAGTTTCAGCGCGTCGATGGGCAGCGTCCCGATCATGTTCAAAGAGGAATAGCCGGTACCGAAGTCGTCCATTTCTATTTTAAAACCAAGCTCCCTCAGGCGGCCCACCGTCTCTATGATCTGCTCCGAATCCTGCGTGTAGGCGGATTCGGTGATCTCCAGATGCAGGTCCTCCGGCGTAAGTCTGTTCTTCGCCAGTATTCTCTGGAAGGTGTCGATCAGGCCCGGATCGTACATATCAATGCGGGATACATTAACGGAAACCGGCACTGCAAAACCCAGCCGGTCCTTCCAGTCGCGGATCTGCTCCGCGGTGGTCTTCCAGACATAGTGGTCCAGGGCCTGGATCAGGCCGTTCTCCTCGAACAGCGGAATGAACACGCCGGGGCTCACCATCCCGAGCCTGGGATGCATCCAACGGACAAGCGCCTCCGCGCTGGCCAGCACGGGAATGTCCGGACGTACGTCAAATTTCGGCTGATAGAATACCTGGAACTGCTTTTCGTCCACGGCTCTGTGGAAATCCTCGATCAGCTGCTCCGCGTACAGTTCCCGTTCATGCAGGGTGTCGTCATAGATCCCGATGGTCTTTGTAAAACTGCCCTTTACGGTATCCGCCGCCATCTTGGCGCGGTCGAAGCGGCGTTCGATCTCCATCTTCTTGTCCACACCGCTGTACACGCCCATACGCAGGCGCACCCGGTTGTTGACGGAATCCTCTCCTGCCAGACCGACAGCCGCCGTGTCAAGGATCGCCTTATAGTCCTTGCCGCTGGGACAATAGACCATAAAAGTATCCGCCTCCCGGCGGCACACAATGCCGCCGTTATCACTCACCATCTCCCGCACGCGCTCACCGATATGCCGCAGCACCTCGTCCCCGTAGGCCGTGCCGAAGCGCTCGTTGATCATGTGGAAATGGTTCACATCGATCACGATGGCGTCCATTTCCAGATCTTTATGGAACTGGTCGAACTGTTCCGCGTAGCGGTAGAAATATTCTCTGTTGTAAAGACCTGTCAGCGGATCCCGCTCGGTTCCCTGGATGATCTGCCGGTCCTCGGACAGCTCGATGGTGCGCAGGATGCGCGCCAGGATCACGCCGGGCTCCGGATATGGCTTCGGAATAAAATCCGCAGCGCCCTGGTTCAGGCTCTCCACCTCGGCCTTCTGATCCGCCGTCAGCACGATGACCGGGATCAGCCGGGTCTCCGGATTCTGCTTGATGGCGCGCAGAACCTCCTTTCCGGACATGACCGGCATCATCAGGTCCAGAAGCACCAGCGAGAGGGTATCCTTCTCCTCCTGGACGATCTCCAGGGCTTTCTGTCCGTTTTCCGCATACAGCACTTCATATTCGTTTTCAAGCGTGAGGCCCATCAGCTCCCGGTTGATGGCTTCATCGTCCACGACCAGGATCTGTCTTTTCCCGTTCGTAGAGTGGAACTTCTCATGGCTCTTGAGCATGCTGTTTTTCCTCCTGTTTCCATAGCACTTCGCTGTCTCATCTGTATTTCTCTGCCTTTTCAGCCCGGCTGTCTGATCTGCTCTTTCTGTTTCTTCAGCCGCGCTGCCTGATCTGCGCTTCTCTGTCTCTTCAGCTTACTGTCTTTTCTATGGTTTTCCGTTTCATTTATCTTCGCAAAAAATGGAATGATTGCCGGCAGAACACGGCATTTTTCAGCTCTCATTGTAACATGCACACCCACTCTTTTCAACTTGCCCGTTTTACGATATAATCTCAGCAATTCGCAAAAACAGGAGGATTTCATCCCAATGAAAAAGAATTATCAGAAAACGCTCATCGCCTGCTATCTCGGCTTCATCACCCAGGCGATCTCAGCCAATTTTGCCCCGCTTCTTTTTCTGACGTTTCACAGAGTTTACGGCATCCCCCTCGGCAGTATCGCCCTGATCTCCACGACCTTTTATCTGACGCAGCTGCTGGTCGATGTTTTCTGCGCAAAATTCGTGGATGCCATCGGCTACCGTAAGAGCATCGTGGCTTCTGAAGTTACATCAGCCGCCGGCCTGATCGGCCTTGCCATCCTGCCGCAGCTTCTGCCGGATCCTTTCACCGGCATTCTGATCAGTGTCGTCATCTATGCCATCGGCAGCGGCCTGATCGAAGTTCTGTGCAGCCCCATCGTGGAAGCGTGTCCCTTTGACAACAAGGATGCCGTCATGAGCCTGCTGCACTCCTTCTACTGCTGGGGCTGTGTCGGCGTGATCCTGCTCTCCACGCTGTTCTTCCGGCTTTTCGGTACCGGCAGCTGGCGGATAGCCGCCTGCCTGTGGGCACTGATCCCGCTTTACAACATCTACAATTATGCCACCTGCCCCATCGAACATCTGGTGGAGGACGGCCAGAGCATGACGATGACCAGGCTTTTTGCCACACCGCTGTTCTGGGTCTCGATTCTTCTGATGGTGTGCGCCGGTGCTTCCGAGCTGGCCATGGCCCAGTGGGCTTCGGCCTTTGTTGAGTCCGCCCTTGGCCTCTCCAAGACTGCGGGAGACCTGGCCGGCCCCTGTCTGTTTGCCGTCACCATGGGCATCAGCCGTTTCATCTACGGAAAATACGGGGATCGACTGGACCTGATGAAATACATGCTGTTCTCCGGCGCTCTGTGCCTGGCATGCTATCTGCTAGCCTCCATGACCGCCAGCCCGATACCGGGCCTCATCGGCTGTATTCTCTGCGGCTTTTCGGTGGCCATCATGTGGCCCGGCACCATCAGCATCTCCTCACAGCAGTTCCCGCTGGGCGGTACCGCCATGTTCGCCCTGCTTGCCATGGCCGGCGACCTGGGCGGAGCCTTCGGCCCCGGTCTCGTAGGCTTTGCTGCACAGCATGCCGGAGATGACCTGCGGGCAGGCCTGCGCTTCGGGATCGTCTTTCCCATCTTTCTCATCCTGGGACTGCTGATCATGCGCCGAAACCAGCAGACGGCATCCTGAAGTATTTCTCAGAAAATTTCCGTACTAAAAATATAGATTAATAAACGGTTTTTGAAATCAGGCGGCAGAACCTGCCTATGGTCTCCGGAAGATGCCTCGGCAGGACTCGAAGAGAGGGCGAGGATAGCAGCAGGCGCGTGAGCACGTTCAAGCGAAGCGCGTTTGCGGAAGCGCCTGCGAATC
>CACZSG010000272.1 GCA_902783665.1 uncultured Lachnospiraceae bacterium
ATTGGCCGCAATCGCGCCAAGGGAGGCCAGTGTCTCATATTGTGCCAGCAGCGGCCGCAGATCTTCCAGGGCCTGCAGATTGTCTGCAGTCAGGAAGGAGGAAAGAGCGGAAATACTCTGCATGGTTTCCGGTGTCAGCGCGTCTCCTGTTCCGATCAGGCGTTCCAGAGCAGCAAGGGTGTCTTTGTCCATCAGCTGCTCCAGGGTCTTTGTGTCTGTCTCTTTGTCCGGCGCCAAGGTCTGCAGCGCCTGCAGCAGTCCCTGCAGCTGGCCGATCCCGGAAGCCAGCTGGCTGCTGCCGTTTTTCAGCTGTCCGGCCGTTGTCTGGTTTCCCAGCTGCTGCGCGCCCTGGTTCACCTGACGGATCGCGTCTGAAAGGGCCGTCAGGCTGGAGGCAAGGGTGATTACACCGTCTTCCAGCTGTCCGGCGCCGCTGACATACTGGCGTACGCCGTCCGTAAGAGAGCTGGTTCCTTCTACATAGGTGTCCACACCCGCGGCAAGGTCATCCGCGCCGAAGGTGTACTGGATGACACCGTTTTTCAGTTCCAGCGCCCCGTCCGCCAGTTCTCCGGCGCCTTCGTCCAGCTGCCCGATGCCGCTGATCAGTTCGCCTTTCTTTTCATTGAGTTCCTGAACGCCGTCATTCAGTTCTCCCATACCGGTATCCAGTTCTCCCATGCCGCCGGTCAGTTCGTCCACGGCATCCTTCAGTTTCTTCATTCCGTCGGCAAGTTCTCCGCTGCCGTCCACCAGCTGGTCCGTCGCGTCCTTCAGGTCGCCGATGGATTCCTTCAGGTCATCCACGGATTCTATGTCATCCAGCCCCAGGTCTGAAAGGGAAGCGGGCGTCGCGATGGTCATGGTCATATCCAGTTTGAAATCCGTGACATCTGCGCTTACCTCGAAGGATTCCGGCAGATCCAGGTCGAAGTCCGCCAGAGCATCCTCCTCTCCGTTCTCATCCGGTTCGGCCGCTTTCAGGCTTTCAGAAAGTCCCGGAAGGCCCACGCCGACAACGATCTGTCTGGTCCCGTCGGAGATGACGCGGCCTCTGTCCACGGTGACATTCTTAAAGGTCTCTCCGTCCAGGATCATACCCGTCATCATCAGGAAGGGAACCGATACGCCTTCATACTCGGCTGTATTGGTATAGCTGACCTTCATGCGGACCTGACCGCTCTTTCCCGCCAGGTCCTCCGGAGCGATCTCCTCTCCGTCAAGGTAATAGGTAATGGAGACGCCTACCGGCAGTTCTTCGCTGGAAGAACCCTGATAGTAGATGTCATTGCCATTGGCTTCCCAGCTGATCCCTTCCTCATTTTCCGTAAAAGCCTCTTCTCCTTTGACATTGTGTATGTCGGAAAGGCTGCTCTTATCCTGGAGGGAGAGGGCGTAATCCGGGTTCTTCAGCCAGTCACTGACGATAATATCCCCGGTCTTTCCCGTGGCATCCGCTTTTACATACACGGTTTCCTCTTTACGGGCAGACTCCGCGTTTACTTCAGTTTCCGGAGCCGCCGTTTCACCGGGTGCTCCTTCCTTGTCCTCTTCTGTGGCGTTCATGGGAAGCGCTCTTCCGAATACTGCGGCATGGCCGAGAAGGACAGCCATTCCGGCCGCAACTGCTTTTTTCATATGGTTCTTTCTGATTTGCTGTTTCATGAATTCTCCTTCTTTCCGGCTTTAAACCCGATGGATGTATGGCGGATCAGCCCGTCGCACAGGATCAGCATGGACGGCAGTACAAACACTACGGTAAACATGCTGATAATGGCACCTCTGGCCATCAGGGTGCAGAGGGAACTGATCAGGTCGATATCCGAATAAAGACCTACACCGAACGTTGCTGCGAAAAAGCTCATGGCGCTGACAAACACGGACTGTATGGAAGCCTTGTGCGCGCGCTTCATGGCAGTATATTTATCTGCTCCGGACACCCGCTCCGCCTTGAAGCGGTTCGTCATCAGAATGGCATAGTCGATGGTGGAACCCAGCTGGATCGTCCCTATCACGATGGAGGCGATAAAAGGCAGCACCGTATGGGTGTAATAGGGAAGGCCCATGTTCATATAGATGGCAAACTCGATGACGAACACCAGGATGAACGGCAGTGACAGTGAACGGAATACCAGCAGAATGATGACTGCCACAATTCCGATGGAGACCGTGTTCACTCGGTTGAAATCGTCGTCCGTGATCTCGATCAGGTCTTTGGTGCATGGCGCCTCTCCGATCAGAAGTCCGTCCGGGTCGTATTCCTTCAGAATGTTATTCAGACGGTCACACTGTTCGTTTACCTCTTCAGAAGCCACCGCGTACTCGGAAGTGATCAGCATCAGCTGGTACTTGTCGTTCTTCAGATCTTTGACAAGGTCATCCGGTATGAACTCGGCCGGGAACATCGGCCCCATCATGGAGTCCAGGCCCAGCACGCCTTTCACGCCGTCCACGGCTTCCATGTCATGGGTCATATCCAGCACTTCCTGCTGGGAAAGGGAGCTGTCGGCCAGGACGATATGCATGGTCCCCAGGCGGAAGTGTTCGTTCAGCGCCTCATTGGCCGCAACGCCCGGCAGCTCCTTCGGCAGCGTGGAATCCAGGTTGTAGTATACGTCGGTGTGATTGTATCCGTAGACCGCGGGGATCCAGAGCAGGATGAACAGGGCAAGGAGCAGTTTGTAATGTTTAACTACAAAGTCCGAAATATCGATCTTCGGGATCAGCGGACGGTGCTTTGTCTTTTCGATCACCTTGTCGAAGATCAGGATCATGGAGGGCAGGATGGTCACGCAGCTGATGACGCCGATGACGACTCCCTTTGCCATGACGATGCCCAGGTCCAGTCCCAGTGTGAAGCTCATGAAGCACAGGGCGACAAAACCCGCCACGGTGGTAATGCTGCTGGCCACGACAGACGAGAAGGTCTGTGCGATGGCATTGGCCATGGCTTCTTTTTTGTCCCCGGGGTTTTTGGTCTGTTCCTCCTCGTAGCTGTGCCAGAGGAAAATGGAGTAGTCCATGGTGACACCCAGCTGCAGCACGGCTGCAAGGGCTTTGGTCACGTAGGAGATCTGCCCAAGGAAGAGGTTGGTCCCCAGATTGTAGACGATGGCCATTCCGATGCTGGCCAGGAAGAACAGCGGAATGATAAAGGAGTCCATGGTGATGGAAAGCACCAGCACCGACAGCAGTACGGCGATCAGCACATAGATCGGGGTCTCCTTGTTGCTCAGGTTCTTTGTGTCCGTGACAACGGCCGTCATGCCGCTCAGGAAACACTGTTCATTTCCAAGCTTTCTGATCTCCTCCACGGCGTCCATGGTCTCATCCGCCGACATGGAGCTGTCGTACATAATGATCATCAGCGTACAGTCGCCGTCATTGAATTTTTCGTAGAGATCTTCCGGCAGAAAACTCATGGGAACGGAAAGATCCATCACCGAGTCATACCACAGGACCTTCTTGACATGGTCCACTTTCTCGATTTCTTTTTTCAGTGAAGAGACATCCTTCTCTTCCATCCCCTTCACCATGAACATGGAAAAGGCACCGGTCCCGAACTCATCCATCAGGATATCCTGGCCGACCATGGTATCGATCTCTTTGGGAAGATAGGTCAGAATGTCGTAGTTCACGCGGGTGTTCAGATACCCGATCCCCGAGGGGATCAGCAGCGCCAGGCTGACCAGCAGGATCACGAACCGGCTCTTTACGATTGCTCTGGCAAATCCTTTCATGTATGCTGCACCTCTTTTTCTTTTCTGCAATCAAACATTTTCTTCAGATTTGAAAGGTATCCCAACCGGTATATAGATTTCATTAGACAAAAAAAGGATTTTGTCATAAAACATGACAAAATCCTCCGTTTGTATAGCTGCTGTCTTAAGTTTCCGGCATGTCCGGTCCCTATCTGGTGGACAGAAACTCAAGTTCCTTTCTTCCTCTCGGGTCGCTGGCATACTTGGCGGTATATTCCTGCGCTTTTGCCAGCGCAGTCGCGTAATCCTGTTTTCCTTCATAGGCGGCGATCTCGTTATAGCAGAGTTCCTGCTGATAGCCGGTGTCTTCAAGGGCCATTCCTTGGGAGATCAGTGACAGCGCCTCATCCCACTTTTCCTCCGCGATGGCGCACATGGCCAGTCCGTTGAAGCAGTGGGCGCTGTCCCCGAAGGTGGCCTGGATCAGCTGGTATGTGCTTTTGGCGCGGGCACTCTCCCCGGTTGCCAGGTATACGTCCCCCATCAGGAACATGGCCGGTTCGTACTTGTTCTCCACCGGCTCAAGAAGGGTGGTCCTGGCTGTCTCATAATCGCCCAGGAAATAGTAGATCCTGCCTCTCTGATAGGCATCCTCCTGGTCTTCCCCATGGATGTTGAGCGCCGCCTGAAGGTAGGCGTAGCCAAGGCCGGAGCGGTTGCAGGAGTCATAGCACTCGTAGATATTCATATACAGGTCGTAGTTCTCGGCGTCCAGGGAAACGGCCATGTCGAAATCCGACCGGGCCTCCTCTTCCATTCCCTGCTTCA
Organism: uncultured Lachnospiraceae bacterium; assembly: GCA_902783665.1. Lineage (GTDB taxonomy): Bacteria > Bacillota > Clostridia > Lachnospirales > Lachnospiraceae > Choladousia. Next base: position 4,530 of record CACZSG010000272.1, read on the forward strand.
GCTGGGAAGCGCCCCGCAGAAAATAGATGTCGCCGGTTCCCTTTTCTCCCGATAGAAGGATCTCATCACAGATGGAGACGACGGCTTCGTAGTCCTCCAGATGATATTCCACGGCAGCCATGTATTTCTTCAGGTCAAGGACCGTCTTCGGCATCTTCCCGTCCGTGCTTTCCAGCGCTTCATGGAAGGCTTCCTCGGCATTTTCATATTGCGCCAGGCCCATATAGGCCAGACCCAGCCCCCGGTAGGCAAGCACCGGCTGCTCCTTTTCTTCCAGCGCAGTCTCGAACAGGCCGACAGCCTCTGTATAATTTCCCTGTTTCAGGGCTTCAAGTCCGGATACGGTGTTCTTCCCGCTGGCGCCGCCCATAGCGCACCCGCCCAGAAACAGAGCGGCACACAGGAGAACAACGAATCTGCAGCGATAACCTGACAAAAAATCTTCCTCCCCGTAAATCATACTTGCATGATGCACCTGCGGATGCCGGCGGCATTCCTGCCCTTCTCGGTTTCCACAGTCTGGCACCATTATATTGCAGGAACCTGACCCCTTACAACCTTTTTCTTCAGAAATTTCTTGCATTTTTCTTGTTATCCGTTACAATAAGGGCGGTAAACATTTCCTTATATTAATGAAGAATGGAGTATTCTGATGATCAGTGTTAATAATGTAACCCTTCGTCTGGGCAAACGCGCCCTGTTTGAAGACGTCAACATCAAATTTACAGAAGGCAACTGCTACGGCATCATCGGTGCCAACGGCGCCGGCAAGTCCACCTTCCTGAAGATCCTGGCCGGAAAGCTGGAGACGACCAACGGGGATGTGGTGATCACGCCGGGGCAACGTATGTCCGTGCTGGAACAGGACCATTTCAAATATGATGAATTTCCGGTCCTTGACACTGTCATCATGGGAAACCAGCGTCTCTACGACATCATGAAAGAGAAGGATGCCATCTACGCGAAGGAGGACTTTTCCGATGAAGACGGCATCCGGGCCAGCGAGCTGGAAGCTGAATTCGCGGAAATGGACGGCTGGGAAGCGGAATCCGACGCGGCCTCCCTGCTGAACGGTCTGGGCATCGACACCAGCCTTCACTACACGCTGATGAAGGATATGAACGGAAACGACAAGGTGAAGGTGCTGCTTGCGCGGGCCCTTTTCGGCAACCCGGATATCCTGCTGCTGGACGAGCCGACCAACCATCTGGATCTGGATGCCATCAACTGGCTGGAAGAATTCCTGATCAATTTCGACAACATCGTGATCGTGGTCTCCCACGACCGCTATTTCCTGAATAAGGTCTGCACACAGATCGCGGATATCGACTACGGCAAGATCCAGCTGTACGCCGGAAACTACGATTTCTGGTACGAGTCCAGCCAGCTCATCATCCGCCAGATGAAGGAAGCCAACAAGAAGAAAGAGGAAAAGATCAAGGAACTGCAGGAATTCATCTCCCGTTTCTCGGCCAACGCCTCCAAATCCAAACAGGCTACTTCCAGAAAAAGAGCCCTGGAGAAGATCCAGCTGGATGAGATCAAACCTTCCAGCAGAAAGTATCCTTACATTGACTTCCGTCCCAACCGCGAGATCGGCAACGAAGTGCTGAAGGTGGACAATCTTTCCAAGACCATCGACGGAGTGAAGGTTCTGGATGACATCACTTTCACACTGGGCCATGACGACAAGGTCGCCTTCGTTGGCAGCAACGAGCTTGCCAAGACCACCTTCTTCCAGATCCTGATGGGTGAGATGGAGCCGGACGAGGGAACCTACAAGTGGGGCGTGACGACTTCCCGCTCTTACTTCCAGAAGGACTCCAACAAAGAATTCGACAGCGACCTTACCATCGCCGACTGGCTGACGCAGTTCTCCGAGATCAAGGATGCCACCTATGTCCGCGGTTTCCTTGGAAGAATGCTGTTCGCCGGTGAAGACGGCGTGAAGCATCTCCGCGTGCTTTCCGGAGGAGAACGTGTCCGCTGCCTGCTTTCGAAGATGATGATCAGCGGCGCCAATGTGCTGATCTTCGACGAGCCGACCAACCATCTGGACATGGAATCCATCACAGCGCTGAACAACGGAATGATGAAGTTCCCGGGCGTGGAGCTTTTCTCCTCCCGTGACCATCAGATCGTACAGACCACCGCGAACCGCATCATGGAGATTCTGCCGAACGGGAAACTGATCGACAAGATCACCACCTATGATGAATACCTGGAGAGCGATGAGATGGCAAGAAAGCGTCAGGTGTACCAGGCTGACGAGAACATGATCGGGGACTGAACCAGGTCTTCGGATCAGCAGACATTTGAAGCTTCAGATCGGGTTTCAGTTCCGAATATCAGTTTTTTATAAAAAGGCTTGACAATACCGTATAAAAGCGATATACTTCCATAGTACGGTTCGTTGGTCAAGCGGTTAAGACGCCGCCCTCTCACGGCGGAAACACGAGTTCGATTCTCGTACGGACTGTCAGGGATGCTGGTTGTCAGCATCCCTTTCGTTTTATTTACGCAAAGAAAAGGAGTTCGCCATGGCTTTTCGGGAAAAATATATGCGGCACGAGGCCGCATTTGATGAAATCTTTGATCTGACCGATGAATGGAATTTCAGCGATGATATGCGCACGCTCCGGGAGTTTCTCGGTCTTACCGAGGAAGAAGAGGACGTGTGGATCTCCGAGAGCGACGAAGCGCTGGAAGCACTGCTTGAAAAAGAAAGAGATACGCAAGCAGGACGATAAGCCGGGTTATGTCGTGAATGATCATCTATCCAGGCCTGCCGTCGCCGGCAGGCTCGAGCGACCTACCTGAAGCTGACGGGCCGCCATATGCTTCGTTTCGGTCTTGCTTCGGATGGGGTTTACATATGCCCCTCCCGTTACCGGGAAGGCGGTAGTCTCTTACACTGCCCTTCCACCCTTACCGGCAGGCTTTTGGCCCGCCGGCGGTACATTTCTGTTGCACTATCCTTGGAGTCGCCTCCACCGGACGTTATCCGGCATCCTGCCCTGTGAAGCCCGGACTTTCC
>CACZSG010000273.1 GCA_902783665.1 uncultured Lachnospiraceae bacterium
ACCAGGCGCCCATTGGAGAGTTCGGCCAGCTGCGTCCCAGCTATTTCCGTCTTCGGACAACTCATCTGTTCCTGCAGCATTTCGGGGTGGAACTGAGCAGCATGGTCACGGTGCTGCCGGAAGGCGCCGGGGAGATTGACCCTGCGAACGTCCCTATTGTCCCGCCCCTCTGACTCATTTCGCGGCAACGATAATGCAGTTGGAATCCGGAAACTCTGCCGGCGTTTCCTGTCCATCCGGCTCTATGGAATACAGTTCCACCAGCGGGGCCAGGTGGTCCCGGTACCCGGGCTCCAGGAAGGAATCGGCGCGGAGCAATGTCATTCCTTCTTTTCGGAACAATTCTTCAAAGTCTTCCAGACAGAAGTAGCCGAAGCATTCCTGCACTTCGTGGGGGAAGGATTCGGCACCCCAGGTGTAGGTGTACAGGAATTCCCTGCCGAAGTTGACGTCGGTAACGACGATCTTTTTCACCGGATCCTTCAGGGAGCATTTTTCTTCTGCGGAAAGCATGTCCATTCCACGGAAATCTTTCAGGAACTGCTCAAAGAAGCCGAAGCCTTCGTCTGTTTTGAAGCAGATCTTCAGACGGCCGCTGCCGGGCGTCTTTATGCCGTCGCGGATGATGATCCTGCCACCCTTGTTCAGCGACTGCGCCGCGTGATGAAGGGCTTTTTCCACGGAGGTCCTGTCAAATTTTCCGTTCCCCAGGTCTGTGTAGGAGTAGATTTCGTGGATGATGGAGGAGAAAAGGATGCTGTCCACCGGATATGCGAAGGGCTCCTCCACAAAATTGTGGCGGACGGCCTGCCAGGCTCTTCCGTTCTCTCTTTTCCGTTTTTCCAGTGTTTCTATGACGTTTTGCGAAATATCCGTGCCGATGACGGTCTTTTCGGGGTATCGTTCCTCCAGCTGATCCAGAAGCACGCCGCCGCCGGAACCCACGTCCACCACGGTCTGACCTGAAACATAGTCCAGGATGGACAGCTTGGTGCTGCTTTCGGCGGAATTCATGGTGTTCAGATACTTTTCCTCATTGTTCAGCCGGTCGAACAGGTCGCGGCGGAAGCCGAAGGTATCGTACAGCAGGGTGATGCTCTTTTCGTAGGAGAGCAGGCCGGAGCGCTCCGCCTCCACGCAGAAATCGATCAGCTTTTCGCAGGCGGGAGTGAATGTGACGCCGGCCAGCAGGGAGATGCGGCTGACGGTAAAGTCCAGATGGACGTGTTCGTCGTATCCGGCCGGGTCCTGCAGATACCGTTCGATGATCCGCTGTTTGTAGATATTGACGCTCTTTTTGCCCTCATAATCGTAGTACATGGCATCCGCCAGCGGCTTGAAGTTCAGGTGCCGCAGGTCCGGGTGCTTTTTTGCTTCCCGGAACGCTTCCGCACAGATGCGGGCAGCGCCGGTGAAGCCGAAGGGCTCCAGGGCGGACTGGAAGTACCACAGGTCGTAGCTTGGGAAGATATTCTCCGCAAAGAAGGAGACGTCTTCCGGCTGCGGGATGCCGCTGTCCGGCAGCAGGGCCTGAAGGCGCGCGGCGGGGGTGAGTTCGGGAAGGAAAGCCGCTGAGCCCGGATTTACAGGGCGGAAATCTGCGGCTGGTTCCGCCGGGGTGACAGGGCGGGGATCTGCGCTCAGTTCCGCCGAGGTGACAGAGCGGGAATCTGTTGCCGGTTCCGCTAAGGTGACAGAGCGGGAATCTGCGGTCGGTTCCTCTGCATTCTGTACGCAGAAAATCTGTGCAAGCTCTGCAATTTTTGTTTCCACCTTGTCCCAGATCTTTCGGTCCACAGCACGGATGATGCATTCGTTCAATACACAGAACAGTTTCCTAAACCGTTCTTTTCCCATGGCCTTCGCCAGCGGAACCAGTTCCTTGCTGCTCTCCAGCCTGCACTCCCCGCGCAGATACTGTCCGGCTAGGCCGTGGGTCTTTATCAGAATACAGGCCGGGTCCGTCTGCGGATCCCGCACAGGACAATAGTCGGCGTAGATCAAGGCGGAGGCTTCGTTGTGAATGTCCAGTGGATAACCTCTTCTCAGCCACCGTTCCCTGTCCTCCGCAGATCCGGCTTTCGCAACCTCTGCCCAGGCAAGAACAGTGCGCACCAGAGCGTAGTCCGCATCATCCAGTTCCGTGTGTTCATCCAGGATGTCCAGCGTCCGCAGGACATAGTCCAGCACGGCGTTCTGTTTCTTTTCATCCATCTTTGTAAGCCGTTCCGCGTTCCAGTAGGGCTGGTCCGCACAGATAAGAAGGCGCAGCCACGGATTGGAGGAGAGGGCTTCCGGTTTTACGGTGCCGTCGGTTTCAAAATAGCGTGTTTTGTTTGAAAGCATATTTGCCTCCTTTACACATTTTTCTCCGGCACCTTAATGGAAGCGGCATACGCGCTGTTGCACAGCCCCAGGATGGCCGAGAGAATGAACAGGGTCTCGATGCCCAGCGTATGCCAGATCCATCCGCCGGACAGGGCGATCCCTATGGTGATCAGATGATTGACGGACAGTCCGGTGGACAGGGTCGCCTTCATTTCTTCCTGCGTTTCGGACAGGTCCTGCACATACACGCTGGAAGCCATGGAGGCCAGCGAGATGACAGAGTCCAGCACATAGTTGACGCAGCACACGATAAAGGCGATGTGCATGGGGAACATGTGATGGGCAAAGCCGTAGAAGAAGCATACGATCACCAGGATCAGGGTGTCGGAGATCATGACGATCTTGTAACCGAACCGGTCGATGATCTTCCCCACATAGGGGGACGCGATGAAGGTGCACACCGCCGAGATGGCGAACAGAAGGCTGATCACCGCGGTATCCGCGCCGTAGAAAAGCACCAGCACGTAGGGACCGAAGGTCAGGAAGATCTGCTTGCGGGCTCCGTAGAACACTTCCAGCATGTAGAATTTGCTGTATTTTTTTCTGAAGTAAAAACGGCTCTTGGACTTGTCTGTCTTGCTGCTGCCAGTCAGGCCAAGGCTGAAAGCAAAGCTCGCACCGGCGATGACGGTGCTTACCAGAAAGATGATCCGGAAGAGCCCCAGACTGCTGCTGAGGAAGAAGAAAGCCGAGATGATCACCAGATAACCTGCCAGGGTCCCGATCTGGTGAATGGCATTCTGCATGCCCATGGCCTCGCCGCCTTTTCCTTTCTGGGAATATTCCAGGGAAAGGGTCTGACGCATGGCCAGCTGCAGATGTTCACCCAGGGAATAGACGAAGATGGCGATGATGACGTACACCCGCGTTGCCGGGAGCACCGCATGCAGCAGCATTCCGCCCACCATAATGGCGGCGCCAAGCTTGAACAGGCGTTCCGCGGAAAAGGTGAAAAGGGCTGCCAGTATAAAGACCACCAGCAGGCCGGGCAGTTCGCGGAAGAATTCCGAGACGCCCTTGTCGAATTCGGTCATGGAGACGATCTCGGCCAGATAGTTGTCCAGCACGCCTTTGTACAGGCCGTAGGACAGGCCGATGGCAAACATGCTCAGCAGAAAAGCCTTGAAGCCGGAGGCGGGTCGGAAGGTTCTTGTCAGTCTGTTCATAATAGTTAGTTTCTCCTCTTCGGGTCGTAATAGAATTAGTCCCGAACATTATATTTTCTTTGCAGGAGGAGGTCAATACGATTTCAGGAGCTTAACAGGGCGAAGTCATTACCATTCCGTTTCCGAAGCGGGTAGTACCTTCGGCATCAGCCCCGCGGGCAACTACGATAACGATATGAAAGACGGCGTGGATATCGATACCTGGATGTCGGAGGAAGGATATCTCGACTATATCATTCCGCAGATCTACTGGTCCAACCAGTGGGGAGAGAATGCGGATGTGACTATGTACACGGACCGGCTGGATCAGTTCCTGGGACTGAGGAAGAATGATGTAAAATTCTATAAAGCGAAGCAGCAGAGTACCACATCCATAGAAGCGGCTGCATCGCATGGTTGTGGATGAATGCCAAAACAAATTTACTGG
>CACZSG010000274.1 GCA_902783665.1 uncultured Lachnospiraceae bacterium
CGGAGAGGATGGGATTCGAACCCATGCGCCCTCTCGGACAAACGGTTTTCAAGACCGCCGCGTTATGACCACTTCGCTACCTCTCCATGCCAGAACATGAGCATCATATCAGAAAACAAAGCAGTTGTCAATCCTCAATTTTTCTTTTTCAGAATCTGTTCAGCCAGGTCCAGATCTTCCGGTGTTGTGATCTTCAGATTATCGTAGGATCCCTCCACCAGCTTCACCCTGGCATCCCCCAGCAGTTCCACGACCATGGCATCATCCGTGATCCCGGATAACGCGGCATCGTCCCTGCCTTCTCCACTTTCACCGGCTCCCAGCAGTTTTTCATAAGCCTGATAGGCCAGTTCATAGGAAAACACCTGGGGAGTCTGAACAGCCCAGAGTTTCTGCCTGGGAAGCGTCTCTTCCACCAGCTGATCCTGATCGGCCATTTTGATGGTGTCCTTTACCGGAACGGCGGCAATACAGGCACCTGTCTCCTGCACACCCGCCAGCAGTCTCTTCAGCATGCTTTCCGTCACAAAAGGCCTTGCCCCGTCATGAATCATTACTATTCCGCAGTTTTCTGCCGCCTTCAGGCCGTTCCAGACAGAATGGTAGCGTTCTTTTCCGCCGACCGTGATCTTCCTGATCTTGGTAAACCCGTATTTCCGGACGATCTGCTCCCTGCACCAGGTCTCATCGCCTTCGCCACAGACCAGAATGATGTCATCCACCTCCGGACTGTTTTCAAAAGTTTCAAGACAGTAGGCCAGAAGCGGTCTCCCGTTCAGCTGCATATACTGTTTTTTTACCTGGCCGCCCATGCGGCTTCCTTTACCGCCGGCCAGCACGACAGCAGTCGTTCCTGCGCTCATTACTTTTCCCCCAGTTTCAGATAAGGCACAGCATTCAGGTCCATTCCGTGGCGGACGCCCCTGATATATTCATAATAGGCGGCGGCACCGATCATGGCAGCGTTATCCGTGCAAAGGCCCGGGGATGGTCTGTAGAAACTTATCCCGGCCTTCTCACATGCCTTCATGACGGATTCCCGCAGCGCACCGTTCGAGGCAACGCCTCCGGCAAGCGCAAGTTTTCTGATTCCGGTCTCCTCCACAGCCATCATGGCATGTTCCGTGAGAACATCCACCACTGCCTTCTGGAATGAGGCAGCCACATCCGCTTCCACTATGGGCTCACCCTTCATTCTGCAGCCGTTCAGATAATTCAGTACTGCTGACTTAAGTCCGCTGAAACTGAAATCGTACGGAGCATCGGCAACTTTGGCCTTCGGGAACGGAATAGCGTCCGCGTTTCCCTGCTTTGCGAGAGCGTCGATCTTCGGCCCGCCTGGATACCCCAGGCCGATGGCTCTGGCCACTTTGTCGAACGCCTCACCTGCCGCATCGTCTCTGGTCCGGCCCAGGATCTCGTATTCTCCGTAATCCGACACTTTCACCAGGTGTGTATGGCCTCCGGATACCACAAGACAGATGAACGGCGGTTCCAGATCTTTGTGCTCTATATAATTTGCGGATATATGGCCTTCGATATGATGGACACCTACCAGTGGAAGGTGGGACGCAAAGCTGATGGCTTTCGCCTCCGCCACGCCGACCAGCAATGCACCGACCAGGCCGGGGCCGTAGGTCACTGCGACAGCATCCAGGTCTTTCAGGGAGACCTCCGCCTGCCGAAGGGCTTCTTCAATGACCTGGTTGATCTTTTCAATATGCTTGCGTGACGCGATCTCAGGCACCACACCCCCGTAGAGGGTATGCAGATCGATCTGCGAATAGATGACATTCGAAAGCACTTCTCTTCCGTTTCTGACCACTGCCGCGGCAGTTTCATCACAGGAGCTCTCGATGGCAAGAATCAGAATATCTTTCTGTTCCATTATGCATTCTCCTCGAATACCAGTGTTTTTGATTTTCCGTTTTTCCCGCAGTGAGTTCTGGGGAAGATTTCACGGACATCGTCCAGATACTGTTCGGGTCTGACAAGAGAAGGACTGAAATGGGTCAGCCAGAGTTCCCCGGGGTCGGCCTCACGGGCAAGAGCTGCTGCCTCCTGAAAGGTCATATGCCGGTATTCCACTGCCTTTGCCTGTTTTTCCGGTTCCCCGTACATTCCTTCGCAGACAAAAAGATCCGCACCTGCTGCATTTTTCGAAATTGCTGGGACCGGTCTGGTGTCTGTACAGTAGGTTACCTTCAGCCCTTTTCTGGGTGCCCCCAGCACATCTTCAGGTGTGTAGGTCACCCCGTCCTGGCAGATGGTCTCCCCCTTCTGCAGTCTGCTCCAGAGTTTCAGAGGCACCTGCCGTTCCTTTGCCTTATCCACATCGAATTTACCGGCACGGTCTATCTCTATGGTGTAGCCGTAACAGGTCACGTTATGTTTCACCCGGAATGCCCTGATCCGGTAGCCGTTGATCCGGAACTCTTCCTCGGTGTCCTGAATCTCGCGGGATTCAAGTCTGAACGGAAGATCCGGTGCTATAACACGGAGAGCATTCACGACACGCTCCAGTCCTTTCGGGCCGATCAGTGTCAGCGGCTCTGTCCGCTCGGCGTTTCCCATGGTCAGAAGAAGGCCCGGCAGCCCGCTGATGTGATCTCCATGATAATGCGTAAAGCAGATCACATCAATCGGCTTAAAGCTCCAGCCTTTTTCCTTGATCGCGACCTGGGTTCCTTCTCCGCAGTCGATCAGCAGACTGCTTCCGTTAAACCGTGTCATCAGAGACGTCAGCCATCTTCCGGGCAGCGGCATCATTCCGCTGCAGCCCAGCAGGCATACATCCAGCATATATATACTCCTTTTCTGTTACTGTTTCTCCGTCCACATAATCAGTGCGTCCTCCGCAGGTTTTCTGTAAAACCCTTTCCGGATACCGGCAGACACAAAGCCAAGGGATTCATACAGATGGATCGCGGGAGAATTGCCTGTACGCACTTCCAGCGTAAACTGCTGCACACCTCGTTCACGGCCCAGCTTCATCAGTTCCGTCAGCATCCTGCGCCCGATCCCGCAGCCTCTTTTGTCACTTCTCACAGCAACATTGGTGATGTCCGCCGTGTCAAAAGACTGTAAAAGACCGCAGTATCCTATGACTTCCCTGCTGCTTCCGGTTTCACTGTTTTCTTCTGTCACGCAGAGGAAAAGCGTATCCCCCAGGGCCAGTGAGTCTGCAAAGCCTTTCTCGCTCCACGGTTCCGAAAAAGTATCTTTCTCTATCTCCGCCACCTGGGGAAGGTCTTCGGCCTTCATCAGATCGATCAGCATTGTTTTTCCTTTTCAGCACGTTCGCGTTCAGCCTGGGAAAGACGAAGATATTCCGGTCTGTGCTCCGCAGCCGTCTCTGTTTTTCCTTCCAGCAGATACTGCATGCCCAGGCGCGCCACACATGCGGCGCGCTGCCGGTTCTGGCCGGCGGGCGCAAAAGTAAAGGGAACGGTAAGAAGATCCTTCAGCATGTCCTTATATACCGGAACGCCGTCCCCAAGAAATACCGTTTTCCGTCCGAGCGCGTTGATCTTCTGCGCCAGGTCATTCACCGAGACCGCCATCTGTTCCGAAATCACCGAAAGGCTGTCATTCTCAAAAGTGTATAGGCCTGTGTAGACCTGGTTTCTTCTCGCGTCCATGATGGGACAGATCAGATCCTGTACCCCGAACAGGTTGCAGGCCAGTGCATCCACCGTGGGAACTCCGATCACCGGCTTTCCAAGAGCCAGGCCAAGTCCCTTTGCCGTAGCCGACCCGATCCTCAGGCCGGTAAAAGACCCCGGTCCTTTGGAAACCGCTATGGCGTCCAGGGACTGCAGATCCAGTTCTGTCATCCTGCAGATCTCTTCCAGCATCGGCATCAGTGTCTGTGAATGTGTTTTTTTATAGCAAAGAGTGTATTCAGCCAGAATCAGATCATCCTGCAGAATTGCTGCCGAAGCAACCAGCCCGGAGCTGTCAATTGCTGCTATCTTCATTATTATCCTCCTGTCTGACCGTTATTTTTCTGTAATCAAATCCTTTGTCCGGGTCTTTCTCCAGACAGATCCGGATCACCCCGGGGGGCAGCAGATCTTCGATCAGTTCCGCCCATTCCACCAGGCTGACTCCGTCGCCGTAGAAGCAGTCTTCATAACCTACTTCTTCCATTTCCTCCGGATCGCCGATCCTGTACACATCAAAATGGAAGAACGGGATCCGTCCTTCCTCATAGATCTGCAGAATCGTAAATGTCGGACTGTTGACAGGTCCGTAAATGCCCAGGCCTTCCGCAAAGCCCTGGGCAAAGACCGTTTTTCCTGTCCCCAGGTCTCCGGAAAGCGCGAAAACACTTCCGGACTGAGCCGATTCACCCATCATTTTTCCTAATTCCCGGGTCTCTTCTCCGGATCGGGTTTCGTATACTTTTACTTTCATCAGTCCTTTGCTCCCTGCAGAAAATCAAACGGCTTTTCGGCCGAAAGGAAATGCATCAGCATGTACGCGCATGACAGAGAGACCCTCTCCTCACGAAGAATGCGCAAAATCTCATCTCTGTCCGCCAGGACCGTCTCTATGTCCTCGGACCCTTCAAGAAATTCTTCGGTGATCTCTCCATCCGCATATCCGTAAACAGTGGCACAGTTTTCATCCGTCATGCCTACTGTGGTGTAGTAACCTCTCTCAAAGACAGGGTCCGCCTTTACAGGATGCAGGCATAGTCCGGTCTCTTCCCGGAGTTCCCTGACTGCCGTATCGTGGTAATCTTCCCCTTCTTCCACAAGCCCTGCGGGAAACTCGTAGATATAGGTGCCGATGGTATAGCGGAACTGTTTTACCAGAACGACCCTGTCCTTTTTCTCGCCATATACGCTGAAAATATTTACTCCGTTTACTCTCTGTTTCCCTGTCACCACTTCCAGGTCATCCGTTTCCGGAGTTCTGGAAGCCAGATAGTAGCTGCCTTCTTTTCCGTTTTTATATGAGACCCACATCTTATACATGTTCAGGTAGAGATGATTGGTCTCTTTTATGATCTTTCTGATCCGATCTGTCATGGCAGTCTCCTTTCTGGCCGAAACGCGCCGGCAGGTTTTTCTCCAGATCCGTTTTCCCGTCTGTACAGGGAGCCGTTCTGTCAGTTAAAAGAATTATGAAGCACCTTGCTGATCCTCTTGTAAAGCAGCGCTGTCACGACCGAGATCATGACTCCCTTCAGGATGTTCAGCGGAACGACAGAGAACAGCACAAGGGTCCAGATACTGGTGATGCCTTTATTCACTTCAGTACCCATCGAGATAATGACATCCACCGGCATACCGTAAAGAGCGGCAAACGCGGGGATCAGATAAATGCCGTTGAAAAGGCTTCCGAAAACCGTCATGCAGCATGTACCCGTGACAAGGGCTATGAACGCGGTCTTCTTTGTCTTGTTCATATGGTACACGATGGAAGCCGGAACTACAAAGGCGCAGCCCACGACGAAATTTGCCAGATCTCCTACAAAAGCGGTCGTTGTTCCCTTGACCACGAGTTTCAGAAGGATCTTGACGACTTCAATGACTACTCCGCCCACAGGTCCCAGAAGAAATCCGCCGATCATCACGGGCACTTCCGAAAAGTCCAGCTTATAAAAGCCGGGTGCCAGGAAGGGAATGGCAAAATCCAGGATATGCAGTACCATGGCGATGGCGCCGAACATTGCGCATGTAGTAATATACCTTGTTTTTCCAACCTTCGCAACTGTTTCTTTCAGCAGCTTTGTCTCGACCAGCTTTGAGATGAGGATGATTACCGCGATGACGCATACGCTCACCAGTACAAACTGCGTGTTTTCACCAAGTGTCTTGATCAGATTGCTCATTTTTCTTTCCGCCTTTCTTTCTGTCATTCTGACTGTGGTCTGCCGCCTTATGCCAGGCGGCTTTTAAGCGCATAAAGAAAAGTTCTCCCCGCAGTTTTCAGGCTGCCGTACGGTGATGGGTACCACCGGCACTTAAAAAGCCCCGGTTCCTGCCGGACAAGGCAGAACCAGGGCGTTCCTTGCTTATGATAAAAGTGTCTTCTTCCATCCAGACTATACTGTCGGTTCCGGAATGGCCTGATTGGCTTCACCGGATCAACTGCAGCTGCAGCTCGCGGACTTTACCGCCGGTCACGATTTTCACGTTGCCCTGAAGAACTCCTTATGCAGCTACAAGTATACTACCGTGTCCAGGACCCGTCAACCGAAAGATTGAACGACGAAATAATTTTGCCTTCGGTGCGTCCCGGCTATTCACGACAGGTCATTTTTAAAGGAAGGATGATGCATCAAAGGATCATGGACAGAGAGATCCTTTTTCTGGCGGCGTCTACAGACAGCACCTTTACCTCCACGATATCTCCGACATGCACGACATCCAGCGGATGTTTTACAAACCTCCCTTTGGCCATCTGAGAGATATGGACCAGTCCGTCCTGGTGAACACCGATATCCACGAAAGCGCCGAAATCGATGACATTCCGGACGGTTCCCTTCAGGATCATTCCCTCCTTCAGATCCTTCAGGTCGAGGACGTCTGTCCGAAGGACCGGCCCGGGAATGTCAGCCCTTGGGTCTCTCCCCGGTTTCTGCAGTTCCGACACGATATCTTTCAGGGTGGGAAGACCTGTTTCAAGTTCCTTCGCGTATCGGGATATTTCCTTCTCCCGCAGATCCTTCAACCGGTTCTTCAGTTCTTTCAGATCAAAAGTCCTGTCGGTCATGCCGATCTTTTCCAGGAACTTCCGGGCCGTTTCATAGCTTTCCGGATGGATGCTGGTCGCGTCCAGCGGGTTTGTTCCCCCCGTGATCCGCATAAAGCCCGCGCACTGTTCGAAGGCTTTCGGCCCCAGCCCTTTTACCTTCAGAAGTTCTTTTCTGGCTTCGAATCTGCCGTTTTCCTCCCTGTAGGAGACAATGGCCGCCGCAATCGTTTTGGAAATGCCTGAAATGTGCTCCATCAGGGAAGCGGAAGCCGTATTCAGGTCCACACCGACCCGGTTCACGCAGTCCTCCACGACACCGTCCAGCGTCTCGCCCAGTTTCTTCTGGTTCATATCATGCTGGTACTGGCCCACGCCGATGGACTTCGGATCTATCTTCACCAGCTCCGCCAGCGGGTCCTGTACCCTCCTCGCAATGGAAGCCGCGCTTCTCTGTCCTACATCGAAGTTCGGGAATTCCTTTGTCGCCAGCGCGCTGGCGGAATAGACGGAAGCCCCTGCTTCATTTGTAATGACATATGCCGTTTTTCCGTCTCCCAGTTCCTGCAGGATCTCCACGATGATCTGTTCAGATTCTCTGGAAGCTGTTCCGTTTCCGAGGGAGATCAGACCGACCTGATATTTGCGGATCATCCGGATGACGGTATCTTTGGCCTCCTGTATCTTCCGCTCATTTGTGGGTGCCGTGGGGAAAACAACGGCTGTATCCAGCACCTTGCCCGTCTCGTCGACGACCGCCAGCTTGCACCCTGTCCGAAAAGCCGGGTCCCAGCCCAGAACCGCCTTGCCCCGGATGGGGGGCTGCATCAGAAGCTGTTCCAGATTCTTTCCGAAGACCTTGATGGCGCCGTCCTGCGCCTGCTCCGTCAGTTCGGCACGTATCTCTCTCTCAATAGCAGGCGCGATCAGTCTCCGGTAGCTGTCCTCGACCACGCCTCGCAGGATCTCCTCCGTACCGGGACGGTTCTTTTTGATGACCGCGTGACGCAGCCCCTGCAGGATCCTGTCCTCGGGCGCTTCAACCGTGACCGTAAGGACCTTTTCCTTCTCACCGCGGTTCAGCGCGAGAACGCGGTGTCCGGCAATTTTTGATACAGGTTCCTCATAGTCATAATAATTCTCGAAGACCGACTCAACGCCCTCTGTCTTCGCACAGCTTCTGATCTTTCCTTCTTTTCTTGTCAGATCCCTGATCTGCAGGCGGAACGAAGCCATGTCGGATATTTTCTCCGCAAGTATGTCACAGGCACCTGCCAGTGCCTCCACGGCCGTGAAGACTTCCTTTTCGGGACAGACATATTTTTCAGCTTCCGCCTCAGGGCTGCAGTCCGGCTCCTGCTGCCAGATGTATTCAGCAAGAGGCTCCAGCCCCTTTTCTTTCGCTATGGAAGCTCTTGTTCTTCGCTTCGGCCTGAACGGTCTGTACAGATCGTCCACCGCCACCAGCGTAGCTGCCTGCAAGATCTGGCTGCGCAGCTCACCGGTCAGTTTCCCCTGCTCCGCTATGGACGCGAGTACCTGCTGTTTCTTCTCCTCCAGGTTTCTGAGATACTGCAGCCGTTCGTACAGGTTTCTCAACTGTTCGTCATTGAGGGACCCCGTGGCCTCTTTTCTGTATCTGGCTATGAACGGTATCGTGTTTCCCTCATCGATCAGTTTAACGGCCGCTTCCGTCTGCCATGAAGCGATCCCCAGTTCTGCTGCAAGTGTTTCGGTAATATTCATAAATATGTCAAATCCTTTCTGTCTTTATGCGTGGTCTGCTTACCCAGCCATATTCGCAGTATCCCTGTATGGCTTTATTTGTGGTAGGCCTGTACAGCCTGATGCGTGGTATGCTTTTATTGTAAAATGAAAATTCCTGTGATATGATATCGGGGTCATGTTGAGATTTTACCAGTTTTGTATATCTTTGAAAAGGAGCATGTTTATGTATCAGGATGATGAAGACAGACGTACACGCCGGCAGCGCCGCTTTGCCACGGCCTCCGTTGTATTCGCGGTGATCTCTCTTTTCTTTCTGCTGGTATTCTATATTTCGATCCCCTGCGGGGCTATCGCATTTCTGCTGGCCATGTTTTCCAGGAACCGCGGAGGCAGGATGACAGGCAAGGCAAAGACAGGGGCTGTGATCGGCATTATCTGCGCAGTGCTTTCATTTTCCGTCACGGCCTATTCTTTCCATGTTCTGTCGACCAATCCGGAGATACGCCGCCAGGTGCAGTATATGATCAATCAGTATGCAGCTGCCAGCGGCCTTGATTACCGTTTTGAAGATGTGTTCGGCAGAGATTCCCTTCCCGTTGCGCCGGACGGGACCGTTGAGGATGTTCCTTCCGGGCAGGAAAAAGAGTATTATAATTCTTCCAGTTTCTGGAACGACCTGATGCAGGGAAAAGATGTCAGCGAACTGCTTCCGGAGAAGGAAAAAAACGACGATACGAATGAGGAGATCCCTGTCCCGGAGATGTCCCCGGAGCAGGACGGAAGTTTTCTGTAATATTATCTGTACATTCAGCTTCCATACACTCAAAAACCTGCAAGCGGGATCCGCCTGCAGGTTTTTTCATCTTATTCTTCTTCCGGCTCA
>CACZSG010000275.1 GCA_902783665.1 uncultured Lachnospiraceae bacterium
CAAGAGAATCGACATCGACCCGAACATCGTAGACGAATATGCCTACGATTCCGAAGGCGGCTGGATCAACGAGAAGACCCTCAGCTCCGTTATCACCATCACGGTGGACGGGAAGCAGCTGATCTCCTGCGGCGACACCTGCATTTTTTACGAGAACGGCCTGACGCCGGATTACGAGTTCTATCTGGACAATATTGAGAGCAGCGGTACCGGGCTTCTAACGGAGACGACGCTGATCGCCGGCAGGGTCAACGAGATCAAGAACAAATTCGGAAAGCCGATGGTGGTGGTGATCAAATCCCAGACCGGCGCACCCATCCATGCATTTTCCGGCGACAGGGTGTACTGGGAGATCCCGGAGGACCTGCCCAAATTCACCAAGCTGACCGTGGATGGGAAGGCACTGTATATCCACAGAGCGAATTTCCAGATTGTTGACAAGGCACTGCTGCAGTGAGTGGGACAATAGGGACGTTCGCCTCTGTCCCATTTTGAAAAAATGGGACAGAGGCGAACGTCCCCTTGTCCCAGAAGGAGTCAGAAAATGAAATCATTCGATGAACTGAAAGAAGTTGTCCGCCGCCTCCGCGCCGAGGACGGCTGTCCCTGGGACCGGGAGCAGACTCACGCGAGTCTGAAGCCTGCCTGCATTGAAGAGGCGGCCGAGGTGATCTGCGGGATCAATGTCTATGAGGAGACAGGCAACGCGGAGAATCTGAAGGAGGAACTGGGGGACCTGCTTCTCCAGGTGGTGATGCAGGCGCAGATTGCGGAGGAAGAGGGGATCTTTACCCTGGACGACGTGATCACGGGGATTTCGGAGAAGATGATCCGCAGGCACCCGCATGTGTTCGGAACGCAGAAGGTTTCCGGCAGCCGGGAAGTGCTGGACAACTGGGAAGAGATAAAGAAGAAGGAAAAGGAAGGAAAGGCGGATGTGAGCGCCTTTCTCCCGGAGGCTTTTGACGAGGCGCAGAGGCTGATCGACGCGGCGAAAAAGAGAAAAAAGATGTGACAGGACAGGAACTTGGGGCTATGAATTACCAGACTGATTTGAGAAAGATAAGAAAGCAGCAGACCTTCCGGTTGTCGGAAAAGTTTTTCGGCAAAGCGCCGGACGGAACCGAACTTGGCTTCACCAATGTCTCGATGGTGATCGACGGGAAACCGTTCTTTGCCATCAGCGGGGAGTGCCACTATTCCAGAGTTCCGGAACAGAGCTGGGAGGATACCATCCTGAAGATGAAAGCGGGAGGTCTGAACATCATCTCCGCTTATGTATTCTGGAACCATCACGAGGAAGTGGAGGGGCATTTCCGCTTTGACGGCAGAAGAAATCTGCGTGGATTCGTGGAGCTGTGCGCAAAGCATGGTATGATGGCCATTCTGCGGATCGGGCCCTTCGACCACGGAGAAGTGAGGAACGGGGGCCTTCCGGACTGGCTGTACGGCAAGCCTTTTGAGGTACGCAGCTGCAGCGAAGGATTCCTGCACTGTACCAGGCTGTTTTACCGTGCTGTTGCACAGCAGATAATGGGACTGCTGTACAAGGACGGAGGTCCCGTCATCGCGGTGCAGATTGAGAATGAATACATGCATTCAGCCTCCCCGTGGGAAATGACGACCGGTGTAAGCAATGAATGGCTGACGGCCGGAAAGGACGGAAGGGCGTACATGCTGGCCCTGAAGGAGATCGCCCGGGAGGAAGGCATTATCACACCTTTCTACACATGTACCGGCTGGGGCGGAGCGGCAACGCCGGTGGACGAGATGATGCCTCTGTGGGGCGGATATGCCTTCTGGCCCTGGATGTTCTATGGCGGAGATTACACTCACCCGGCCACTCCGGAATATCTTTACCGGGACAACCACAACAACGAAGTGCCCGAGACCTACAATTTCAAACCCTGCTACGATCCGGAGAGCCTGCCATACGCCTGCTGCGAGATGGGCGGCGGCATGCAGAACTATTACAATTACCGTTTCCAGCTTCCCGATGCGTCCGTGGATGCCATGGCGAACATCAAGCTGGGCAGCGGCTGCAGCTTCCTTGGCTACTATATGTACAAGGGCGGCAGCAACCCCCATGGCCAGACAACGCCGTTTCTGAACGAGTGCCAGTGCCCGAAGATCAGCTACGATTACCAGGCGCCCATTGGAGAGTTCGGCCAGCTGCGTCCCAGCTATTTCCGTCTTCGGACAACTCATCTGTTCCTGCAGCATTTCGGGG
>CACZSG010000276.1 GCA_902783665.1 uncultured Lachnospiraceae bacterium
GAAGATTCGTGCCGCCGGCAAAACGGCGGCGGAATGGAGTGTAAGATGAAGATCGCGGGACTGGACATCGGAACGACTGGGTGCAAGTGCACCGTGTTCGACGAGCAGGGGCAGTATCTTGGAAAGGCCTACCGTGACTATCCGGTGCGGCGCACGGTGGGTGGACATGAGATTGATATTTCGGCCGTCATGGACGGCGTGTATGCGGCCATCCGGGAGATGGCCGGGCAGTACCCGGACATTGCGGGCATCGGGGTGACCAGCTTCGGCGAGACCTTTGTATGCGTGGACGCGGAAGGAACGCCCCTGCATCCGGCGATGCTGTACACGGATCCCCGGGGCGCGCAGGAATGCCGCGAGCTGTCGGAAAAGGTCGGAGAGAAGCGGATCTCGGAGATCACCGGACTTCGCCCACATGAAATGTACAGCATCTCCAAGATCATGTGGATCAGGAAGAACTGCCCGGAGGTGTATGCCCGGACAAAGCACATCTTCCTGATGGAAGACTACGTGGTCTATCACCTGACGGGAAAGAGACATATCGATTATTCCCTGGCTACGCGGACCATGGCTTTCGACATCCGGTCGCTGGGCTGGAGCAGAGAGATTTTTGAGGCGGCAGGCGTGGATCCGGCGCTGATGTCGGAACCTGTGCCCACCGGTACTTCCGCAGGAACCGTCACACAGGACGCGGCAGGAAAGACAGGGCTGGGCGAGGATACCGTTGTGGTCTCCGTCAGCCACGACCAGGTAGCGGCCGCCGTGGGCGCCGGCGCGTTTGACGGCCGGACCGCCGTGGACGGTGCCGGCACGGTGGAGTGCCTGACCCCGGTCTTCGACGGGCTGCCGGACCTGGATGTGATGTACAACGGATATTTTTCCGTGGTTCCCTATGTGGTGCCCGGAAAGTACGTGGCCTATGCATTTTCCTATACGGGAGGCGCTCTGATTCAGTGGTGCACGCAGAACATGGCCAAAAAGGAAGAAGAGCTGGCAGCCGGGGAAGGAATCTCCGTGAATGCCTGGCTGGAGCGTGAATACGCGTCTCACAGGGGCGAAGATACCCCGTCGGGGCTGCTGGTGCTTCCGCACTTTGCCGGGGCGGCCACCCCGTACATGGATACCGGAGCCAAAGGGGCCGTTCTCGGCCTTACGTCGGACACCACGGCGGCGGATCTGTACCGCGGATGCATGGAGGGCGTCGTCTACGAGATGATGCTGAACATGCGCGCCCTTGAAGGCTCCGGCATGCACCCGGAGCGCATCCACGCGACCGGCGGCGGCGCGCGCTCTGCCCTGTGGATGCAGATGAAGGCGGACATGCTGGACCTGCCGGTGATCGCCATGAAGACGGTGGACGCTGGAACCGTGGGAAGCGCCATGCTGACCGGCATCGCCATCGGCCTGTTCTGCGACCTGAAGGACGCGGCGGACCACATGGTGCAGGAGATGGCCGTGTATAAACCCAGGGAAGAGATGCATGAGAAATATATGCGGCTGTATGAAAGATATGCAGGTGTATATAAGGCAGTCCGGCCGCTGATGTAAAGCTGCGTTGTGGTTTGAAGGGCAGTCGGATTGCTGATGTATCGTTACAGGTGTGGAAAAGGAGAGAAAAGATGAATCCATATATCGGACATGAAACACAGCTGGCCGGAGTGGAGGAACACCGGCTGGTGGGCGGCAAGGGCGACGGAATGCGCCTGTACGAAGTGACGAACGGATGCGGCCTGCAGCTGACGGCCAGCCCGGACCGCAACGGGGACATCACCAGGCTTCGCTTTAAGGGGATCAACATGAGCTACTTTTCCCCCTGCGGCTACGTTGCGCCGGCCTACTATGAAAGCACGGGAAGCAACTGGCTGAAATCCTTTACCGCCGGCTTCCTGACGACCTGCGGCCTGCAGGCGGTGGGAACACCCTGCACAGATGACGGGGAGGAGCTGCCGCTGCACGGTTCCATTGCCAATCAGCCCTGCGCGCACAGCTGGTGGACCCGGGATGAGGAAAATCTGGTGCTGCATTTCGTGACCCAGGACGAAGTGATCTTCGGCAGAAAACTCCGCCTGGAGCGGGAGATCAAGGTCTCCCTTCATGAAAACAGGTTCGAGATCCACGACACGGTGGAAAATACCGGAGACAGAACGGAACCGCTGGAGATCCTGTACCACATGAATATGGGCTATCCCCTGTTGGATGAGGACAGCATTGTCGAGGTTCCCTCAGTGAAGGTGACGCCCAGGGACGACCATGCGGCAGAAGACCTGGAAAACTGGGCGAAAATGGAGAAACCCACTGCCGGCTATCAGGA
>CACZSG010000277.1 GCA_902783665.1 uncultured Lachnospiraceae bacterium
TACGATTTCAAGAAAGACCGCAACGAGTACAAGTTCCATCCGTTCTTCTGGCAGGTAGGCGGCAAGTACACCTATCCGCAGGATAAGGATAAGATCTATTATCATCACCGCAGAGGCTTCGAAGACTGCTTCGAGCATCCGCAGAACATCCCGTTCCGTTCCTGCTTATAATTTGAACTGCATGGCTGTGAGGCAGAAGACAATCAGCTGCCTTGCAGCCTGACTTCTGAAAACTTAAGGAGGAAGACAGATGGCATCTGTATTACAGACGATCGTTGAGAAAAAACACTACAAATTCATCAGCGGAGAAGGCGTTACATGGCAGGAAGCCGTTCGCCTGAGTACGGAAAGTCTGATCGCGGACGGTTCCGTTTCCGAGGATTATTACAAGCAGATCATTGCCTGTATCGAAAAATACGGTCCGTATGTTGTGTTTGACCACAATGTGGCCATGCCGCATACCACCGAGAACGCCGAAGGCGCCTACAAGACAGGCATCGGTTTCATGGTCTGTGAGCATATGATCGATTTCGGTGAGGATGAGGACGGAGAGAAGAAGGAAGCAAACCTGTTCTTCACTCTTTCATCCGCAAACCCGGAAGAGCATATGGAAAACATTTCCCAGCTGAGCAACATCTTTATGAATGATGACCTGCTGGACGCTCTTGCAGCTGCAAGAACACCGGAAGATATTCTGGAAGCTGAAAAGAAATATCCCTGCGAGGAGTAATCTCCCGGGTGTATGCATGATTTGATTTAGGAGGAATACAATGTTTATATTAAACGCGATCTGGTCGTTCTTCGCGACCTACATTCTGCAGAAGGCACCCTACATGGTAGGTTTCCTGACACTGCTCGGCTACTGCCTGATGGGCAAAAAATGGTATGACACACTTGCAGGAACTCTGAAAGCAATCATCGGTATGCTGATCCTGAATGCAGGTTCCGGCGGACTGACCAGCAACTTCCGTCCCATCCTTGCAGGTCTGAAAGACAGATTCAACCTGACCGCATGCGTTATCGACCCGTACTACGGACAGAACGCAGTTACCGCAGGTGTTGAAGAAGTATTCGGAAAAGGCTTTTCACAGGCTATGACGCTGCTGCTGATCGCATTCATCGTCAATATCCTGCTTGTCCGCTTCAACAAGATCACAAAGTGCCGTACCCTGTTCACCACAGGTCACGTACAGGTGCAGCAGGCAGCCACAGCTTACTGGCTGATCCTCTTCGCACTGCCGGCACTGCACGAGAACAATGTTGCTCTGATGATCGTTATGTCCGTCATCCTCGGCGCTTACTGGGCAGTCGGCTCCAACCTGACAGTTAAGCCGATGCAGGAACTTTCCGAAGGTGCAGGCTTCGCAATCGCTCATCAGCAGATGTTCGGTATCCGTCTTGGCTACTTCCTGGCTGACAAGCTGTTCGGAGACAAGGGCGGAAAACGCAAAGTGAAGAAAGTCGGCGAACTGGAAATGCCGGGCTTCTTCTCCATCTTCAATGAAAACATGGTTTGTACCGCTATCCTGATGACCGTATTCTTCGGAACCATCATGGCAATCATCGGAAAACCGTACTTCGTAGAAGCTGGCAACCTGACCGAGGAAACAAACTTCGTATGGTGGTGCTTCGACAAGTCCCTGAACTTCGCTGTATATCTGGCAATCCTGCAGCTGGGCGTTCGTACCTTCGTTACAGAGCTGACCGCTTCCTTCCAGGGTATTGCTGACAAGCTGCTTCCGGCCTCCATTCCTGGCGTTGACTGTGCAGTCTGCTTCGGTTTCGGCGATTCCAACGCTGTTACCTTCGGTTTCCTGGCTGGTCTTGTAGGACAGATCATCGCGATCCTTGTTCTGATCGTTATCGGTTCTCCGACAATCATCATCTGCGGATTCGTTCCGGTATTCTTCGACAATGCAACCATCGGTCTGGTAGCGAACGAGAAGGGCGGTCTGAAGGCCTGCCTGATCATCCCGTTCTTCTCAGGCCTGATCCAGGTATTCGGTGCAGCGCTTATCTCCGGTTGGGTTGGAATGGCGAACTACGGCGGATATCTTGGAATGTTCGACTGGGATACCGTATGGCCGGCATTCACCGTTATCATGCGTTATCTTGGCTACGTTGGTGTTGCCATCGTTGTTATCATCCTGCTGGCAATCCCGCAGATCGAGTACCGTATGGATCCGGAAGGCTACTTCCTGATCACGGAAGACTACGATGCTTATGTTGAGCACAGAGCAAAAATGAAAAAATAATCAATCTGTATGGCTGCCGGAAGATTCTTCCGGCAGCGCAGAATAAGAAAAGGAGTTCACATTATGGCAAAACTTGATGGAAAGAAACTGCTTGCCTGCTGCGCAAACGGCGCAGGTTCCTCCCTGATGATGGAGAACGCTATTAAGAAAGTAATGACCAGAAACGGAATCAAACCGGCAGAGCTTCGTCATTGCCCGGTTTCCGAAGGAAAGACCGCAGCCCGCAACTATGATGTTGTTTTCTGCGCGCGTACTTTCGCAAAGACCTTTGAAGGTGTTGAGAGTGCCGGAACAGTCCTGATCCCGCTGAAGAACGTTATGTCCGACAAAGAGATCGAGGCAGCACTCAAGGAAGCAGGCCTTCTGGACTAAAGCAGGCTGCGTTATCTGACCTGTTACATGTGCTGGAAAGCGTCGCATCTGAGTGCATACAGCCCCGGATGCGGCGCTTTTTTGCAGTTCAGGCCAGGATATGTTCTGTATTAAAACGCTTTTTTCTGTGAAACAAGTTTTTTCGGCCCGGAAAATACTATGGTATATAAATACTGTTTTTCCGGCCGTAATGACAGTAACAGTCTTTACATGACAAATAGAACACGGTATGATTCTTTTACGACAGGTTCAGAGATCCGTGTATTCCGCCTGCGGAAGAAAAACGCGCAGAGACTGCCGTATATGACAACTTGGGATCGACAGGGAGAGAACCATGAAAAGCAATCGCAGAGAAGTTGAAACGAGACAGATGAATATTGTGGAGATGGTCCGGGACAAGGGAAAAGTCCATGTGGAGGAACTGGTAGGAAAATTCCATATTTCCTCCATGACGGCCCGAAGGGATCTCCAGTATCTTGACAGACAGAACCTGCTTCGCCGGGTACACGGCGGAGCTGTTGCCCTGGACGGGACAGAAACACAGCTTTCACCGGCAGGCATGACCGCCAGATGCCGGGAAAAGATCGCCATTATGGCGGCCGGCTTTGTTGAGGACGGGGATACTCTGTTCATCAACGGAAGCAGAACCGCACTGGCTTTGCTCCAGTATACAGGAGACAAGCAGATCAGTGTCTTTACCAATAACGGATGGGCCCTGGATGAGAAGTATCCGGAAAATGTCAGCGTCACGCTGAGCGGCGGCGAGATTCACAGCCATCTGATGATCGGGGAGTATGTTGTAAAGAATCTGCTTTCCCGTTCTGCCGATAAGACTTTTCTCGGATGCGCGGCGGTGTACGATGACGGAGAATTCCGCTATGACGTGCCCACGGAAATAGGGATCAATGAGGCTATGATCAGCCGGACAAAAAAGCAGCTGTATGTACTGGCGGATCATACCAAGCTTCAGAGAAGGGAGAACCGGATCAACTCCTACGGAAGCTGTACTTATAACAGGCCGGTGACACTGATCACGGATGAACTGGCCGATCCGGAATTTACGGAACAGCTGCGGCGCTGCGGGATCCAGGTCCTGCAGGCATCTGTATCCTGAAGATCAGGACTGAAAATGGTATGCAAGGGCAGGGAACGATATGACAGACATTTCGCAATTGTTTTTATACATTCCGGGAATCATCATATTCCTGGTAGGCAGCGGACAGGTCCGCAGATGGATGAGAATGCGCCGGCAGGGCGCGTGCGCGGACGGCACGGTGATCAGCTGCAATCACATTGTTAAAAAAGACAAAAAGGATCAGGATATCTACAATTATTATGATGTCCTCATTGAATATACAGATCAGAAATCGAAACATCAGGTCCGTCAGAACCTTAAGTCTCCGTCAGAATACGCGGTAGGGCAGGACGTAAGGATCTTCTGGGGAACGGAATCCGGAAAACCGGAGCTGACAGAAGCGGAAGAAGAGCAGCTGTTCAACCCGTGGGTGATGATGTGCGGCGGTGCGCTTCTTATTCTGCTGGCGCTGTTCCAGAACCAGGGACATCAGATCCGGGCCATGGTCTGCCTTTCGGCTGTCCTGATCGGGGCCGGAGCCAGTATGCTGTGGAACTTTATATCCCTGAAACGACGGAATCTGACAGAGCTTCCCGGAGAAATCGTGGAGGTGTTCTCCAGACAGATCTCGCGGGGAACAAAGATCCTGCGCGGCGACAGATTTACCTACTATCCGGTGGTGAAGTACGAACTGAACGGAAAGGAAAATATCCGCCGCTGCAACATCAACTCCAGCAGTGCGAATACCTTCAAGACAGGAGAGAGCTTCCCTCTGTTTTATGACGAAGACAAAAAGACGGTCATTGAGAAAAACGCAAGGATCAGTATAGCGGTGCTCGGCGCCGCAAGCCTGATCGCGGGCATACTGGCGGGTCTGAGCATTTTGTCCGTTATCCTGTGACTTCATCCTGTGACAGGTATTGGGTGTCTGCCGGTATACGGATCAGCTGTTACATGTAAAAAAACCTCCTCGAGCAGAGGAGGTTTTTGTTTGCACTTTCACGCAAGAATGAGTCTGTGAATTACTTCCGCGATCCCGTCATGGTTGTTGTCATTTTCCGTGATATAGTCTGCTGCCTCTTTGGCTTCCGCAATGGCATTGGCCATGGCGATTCCGGTGTGCGCAGACTGGATCATGGAGATGTCATTGGCTTCATCGCCGGCCGCATAGGTATTTTCATAATCAATCCCCAGCATCTCGGCCATGCGCAGGACGGCAGTTCCCTTGTTTATCCCCTTCGCGACAATTTCCATGTACTGCTGGCTGGAATAGTACAGATCCAGCTGGTCGGCACCCCAGGAAAGGACCCAGTCACGCATCTGGTTCAAAGGTTCCCTGTCGTTCAGATCGATCAGGAGCATTTTCTCGGGGGCTCTTTTCAGCATCCGGATGTCCGGAATGACGGAATGTTCCATTTTGATCCTGCTGCAGTAGAGCCTGACGATTTCATTGTCACAGCGCGGCTCCACCAGGACCTTCGATTCGTCGTAAGTCTGGATATGAACCCCGCGGCGGCCCGCTTCTTCGAAGACTTTGTAGACAAGCGGCAGTGACAGGGCCGAAGCTTCAATCACCCGGCGGGCATTCATATCATAATGAATACAGCCGTTGTATGCGATCAGATAACATCCGGGGCCGGTCAGCTGCAGGTTTTCTGCCTGAATGATGGCACTTACCAGAGGTCTGCCTGTGGTGATGATGATGCGGTGGCCCGCAGCGAGGGCTTCCCGTATGGCGGCCATGTTGCCGGCGGTGATCTGTTTGCTGTCGTCCAGCAGCGTTCCGTCGAGATCTAAGAAAAGAGCTTTTGATTTCATGAGAAATACTCCTTCGAAGTCGTTTAATGAATTTCAATTTTAGAGTATAACAGAAGGAGCATCCGGTTGACAAGCAAAACCCTGTTTTCTGTCTTTTTGGTGTTGCCAGAAGAAAGCCGAAATGATATGATGACTTTATAAAAGTAACCGGTAACATTGCATTGACCCCAGACATCCGGCCGCGGGACCCGCCATTGTTCCGGTCAGGAATATCCGGAAAGAGGGATTGAAATGGAGCGCAAAGTCATATTTCTGGACATAGACGGAACGCTGACGGAACCCGGAAAAAACGTTCCTCCCGATTCAGCCCTGGAGGCGGTCAGAAAAGCCAGAGAAAAGGGAAATCTGATCTACCTCTGTTCCGGAAGGAACTACGCCATGCTTCAGCCGCTGCTTCAGTACGGGTTCGACGGCTACATAGCAAGTTCCGGCGGTTATATCGTGGCAGGAGACAAGGTGATCTTTGACTCGCCCATGTCTGATGAGGACCGCCGCCGGGCCGTGGAAGTTCTGCAGAAAAACGGCGTGTTCTGTACGCTTGAAAGTCTTCATGGAACCTTTTCCGATGAACGGTTCAAGGACTTTCTGAGAAGCGCGGAAGATACAGACGGCATGAACAGCGAGATGCTCCGCTGGCGGATCCAGTTTGAAGAATCGCTTCACATGGTGCCGCTGACACAGTACCGGGGAGAACCGGTCTATAAGATGGTCCTGATGTGCAGCAGACTGTCCCAGCTGGACGAGCCTCAGAGCGTGCTGAAGGACAGGTTCCTGTTCTCCATTCCGAAGGACAGGCTTTACGGCTTTGTGAACGCCGAAGTACAGAGCAGCCTTTTTGATAAAGGAAGGGGCGTCCGCAGGGTGTGCGAATACCTTGCTCTGCCGCTGGAACAGTCGGTGGGGTTCGGGGACAGCGCCAATGACCTGCAGATGATGCAGACTGTCGGCTTTTCCGTCTGTATGGGCAATGGAGCCGGCGAAGTGAAGGAACTGGCGGATGCCGTGTGCGGGCTGGTCTCGGAAGACGGCCTGTACCGCGCTTTCGAACAATATCAGCTGATGTAAACGCCGCAGAGCGTTTGCCTGACTGCAGCAGGTTCCTGACGGACCTGTCAATAAATGAGTGTTAGTCCGGAATCAGTAAGATTATGAAACAGATGGCTGTCCGGGATCAGCCGGATTATTTAATAGAATAAGTTTTAGAATCAGGAGGAGATCATGAAAGGGAAGCAGACTGCAAAAGAAACCCGTCCCAGCAAAGAGACAGAGACAAAGCAGGAAAATACGGGAGTCGGTTCCGTATACCGCAGCAGGTTTGAGAAACATCTGGATGAGCTGAAATGGCTTTATATGGAACTGTACGACAACGGCTCCATGTTTGCAGAGCTCTGCGACCATCTGGAGGAGTTCTATCTGGAAAGAAGAGAAGGGCTCAAGATCCTTGACCGGCAGCGGGAAGAGGATCCCGGCTGGTACAAGAACAACGATCTGCTGGGCATGATGTTCTATATTGATAACTTTGCCGGAAACATGCAGGGTGTCCGCTCAAAGCTTGACTATCTGGAAGAGTGCAATGTCAATTATATTCATCTGATGCCGTTCCTTGAGACGCCGAAGGGCCGTTCCGACGGCGGATATGCAGTCTCCGATTTCCGTAAGGTACAGCCGGAGCTTGGCACCATGGAGGACCTGGAACAGCTGACGTCGGACTGTCATGCCCGCGGCATGAATGTCTGCATGGACTTTGTCATGAACCATACGTCCGAGGACCATGAGTGGGCAAAGCGTGCCCGCGCGGGCGAAGGCGAGTACATGAGCCGTTACTTCTTCTTTAAGGACGACACCATTCCCAACCAGTACGAGCAGACGGTTCCACAGGTGTTCCCCACCACGGCCCCCGGAAACTTTACCTGGCTGCCGGATGCCGGCCATTTTGTCATGACCAGCTTCTATCCCTACCAGTGGGACCTGAATTACCGCAACCCGCGGGTGTTCAACGAGATGATGTACAACTTCCTGTATCTGGCGAACCGCGGCATCGACATCATCCGGATCGATGCGGTTCCGTACATCTGGAAGGAACTGGGCACACAGTGCAGAAACCTGCGTCAGGTGCATACCATCGTCCGTATGATGCGCATGATCAGCGAGATCGTCTGCCCGGGCGTTCTTCTGCTCGGTGAAGTCGTGATGGAGCCGGAGAAGGTGGTTCCCTATTTCGGAACGGTCGAAAAGCCCGAATGTCACATGCTCTACAACGTCACCACCATGGCGACGACCTGGCATACAGTGGCCACCAGAGATGTGCGTCTGCTGAAAAAACAGCTGGACATCGTGAACGGACTGCCGAAACAGTATGTGTTCCTGAACTATCTGCGCTGCCACGACGACATTGGCTGGGGACTGGACTATCCGACGCTTTCCCAGGAAGGAATCGGCGAGCGCTCCCACAAACAGTACCTGAACGATTATTTCCAGGGCTATGCCGGGTACAGCAACAGCCGCGGCGAACTCTACAATTCCGACCCGGTCAGCGGAGACGCCAGATTCTGCGGAACCACCGCCTCCATGTGCGGTATCGAGAAAGCGGGATTTGAACAGGACGAACAGGCCATGGAGCGCGCGATCCGCTTTGACGTGACCCTTCACGCCTACATGTTCATGCAGTCCGGCATCCCCGTGATCTACGGAGGAGACGAGGTGGCCCAGGTGAACGACTATACCTACAAGGAAGATCCCGACAAGGCTGCGGATTCCCGTTATATCCACCGCGGGAAAATGAACTGGGAGCTTGCCGAAAACATCCACGATCCGGAAAGTGTGGAAGGCAAGGTGTTCGGACAGCTGTCTCAGCTGGAGAAACTCCGCAAGTCGGAGAAGGCCTTTGTTTCCTACGCCGACACCTGGACCGTGGAGACCTGGGATCCCAGCGTGCTCTGCATGGGAAGATACTACGACGGCGACAAGATCCTTGGACTGTTCAACTTCAGCGAAAACGACAGGACCGCATGGATCAACGAGACGGACGGCATGTATGTGGACATGCTGACAGGAACCCGGATCCGTCCGGCGGGAGTCAATATTCCGGCCTACGGGTTCTGCTACCTGAAGAAAGAGCAGTAAATCTGTCTCCGGCATAAGAATGAAGAAGGGGGATCCGTGTGACATTTAAAGTTGATCATCTGCTTCGCGAACAGATGGACCACATTTCCCCCTCGTTCCCCATCACGTTTTTTCATGACGAACTGATCGACCTGCCCAATCGGGAAGGACCTGTGCACTGGCACCCTGAATTTGAGATAGTCACTGCAAAAGTCGGGGTGCTGGATTATCAGGTAGGAAATGAACATATTTACCTGAACGAAGGCGACAGCATTTTTGTAAATTCGAATGTGCTGCATGCCATTAAGCAGATATCCGGTGACATTGCAGACCCCATGCCCGGGATCGTCTTTCTGGGTACGCTGATTGCGCCTCAGGGCAGTCAGGTATATCAGAACTATATACGCAGGATTCTTTCCTGCGATGAGATTTCGTATCTGGTTTTCAGGAAAGGGGAATTTGAACAGTTCCATCGGACAGTGCAGCATATTTATCAGCTGTTGGAGGAAAGGACTCCGCTCTTTGAACTGGAGGTCCTGGCTGAGCTTACTTCCTTATTTGTTTTTCTGAATGAACATTTCGAGGAGTTTCCCAGAAAACGTCTGTCCCGGGTCCAGGTCAGCACCCAGGTCCGCGTACAGCAGATGCTGACTTACATCTATGAGCACTATGATCAGGATATCACGCTGAAGGATATTTCCTCGGCTGCAAACATAAGCCGCAGTGAAGCAGGCAGATGTTTTTCCGCCTATTTCGGGAGTACCCCCGTCAGTTATCTGGTCAGGTTCCGGCTGCAGAAAGCCTGTTCTCTTCTTTGCGAGACCGGAATGACGATCCATGAGATCAGCCAGCTCTGCGGATTTCATTCGCTAAACTATTTTTCCAGACAGTTTAAGAATTATTACGGCTGTACGCCCGGCAGTATGAGAAACGGGAGCCTGGGTAAATAGTGCAATAATCCGGGCAGATAATGACTGTTTGCCGGCGGAATAATACGATATTGTTTAATCATAGTTCCCGTACCGATCCTGTGCGCAGGAACCTTGAATATTCAATATGGTATTATTTTTTTGCCAGTCTGGAGGTAGTTCAATGGAATTTCAGTGGATGAACCAGTCCGAGATCAGTATTGATGGAAACCGGATTGCGATCAAGGCAACACCCCAAAGTGATTTTTTCTGCAACAGCGGCTCGGTCAGCGAAGAAGGGATCACGCCTGAATCACTCAGCAACGCGCCATATTATTATACGATGGCAGAGGGCGATTTCGTCATGCAGGTAAAGGTATCCCATGAATTCAGGGATACGTATGATTCCGCGTCCGTCATGGTGATGGTCGATCTTCGGAACTGGGCGAAGGCCTGTTTTGAAATGACCGATTTCGGCACGCACGCAGCGGTCAGCGTCGTGACAAAGGGCGGCGAATCCGACGATGCCAACGGATGCAACCTGGAGGGAAATACAGCCTGGCTGAGAGTATGCCGCGTGGACAATACCTTTTCCTTCCATTACTCGACTGACGGGGAACATTTCTATATGATGCGCTTCTTCAGTCTGCCCGCGGAAAAAACGGTCAGGGTCGGACTTCTGGCACAGGCACCGGTGGGCGACGGCGGTCTGCGTGTATATGAAGATCTTTCCCTGGAGAACAGGACTGTCAGGAATATCCGGTTCGGAGAATAACGGACATTCAGTGTTTTGTGTAATTTCAGATTCTTTTCAGAGCATCACGGAAGTGGTGCTCTTTTTTGTTCTTCCCGAAAGATCTGAATCGGGACCCAGCTGAGGAAACTGCAGACCGGGACTGCTGTCGTACCAGAATGTATTATCAGCGATTAAGAAAAGGATACGATTATGTGCCAGATGCCCCGGATTCGCGGTTCCTGCGCATTTTGTGGTTGTTTGCGCCCCTGAAAAGTGGTAGGATATACACCGACAACCGAAACATGCAGGGAGTAAGAAGACATGAGCAAGTCTATTTATGAGAAAAGAAACATTACAATGATGATGGACCTGTATGAACTGACCATGGCGAACGGGTATTTCCAGAATGAACATCTGGAGACCAAAGTTGCCTTTGACGTGTTCTACAGACGCAATCCCGACGACGGCGGATTTGCCATCTTTGCGGGACTGGAGCAGGTGATCGAATATGTGGAGCAGATGCATTTTGAGGAAGAGGACATTGCCTATCTCCGCAGCTTGCATCTGTTCGACGAAGCGTTCCTGGAATATCTTCAGGCTTTCAGATTCCACGGGGACATCTACGCGTTCCCGGAAGGAACGATCATGTATCCCGGAGAGCCCGTGCTGACTGTTGTTGCGGATATCGTTGAAGCCCAGATCGTTGAGACGGAGATCCTGGCGCAGATCAACCATCAGAGCCTGATCGCCACCAAGACCAGACGCATTGTGCGCGCGGCTGACGGCCGGCCGGTATCGGACTTCGGTGCCCGGCGCGCCCACAATAACGATGCTGCCATCTACGGAGCCAGAGCAGCCTACATCGGCGGCGTAAAGGGAACAGCCACCGTTTCCGCCGGGCAGCAGTTCGGCATTCCCGTCGGCGGCACCATGGCTCACAGCTGGGTGATGTACTACGGGAACGAGCTGGAATCTTTCCGCAAATTCGCGTCCCTTTATCCGGACAACTGCATTCTGCTGGTGGACACTTACAATGTCCTGGAATCCGGTGTCCCGAATGCCATCAAGGTGTTTCAGGAGATGAAGGACGCGGGCATTCAGTCCGCCAAATTCGGCATCCGCATCGACAGCGGCGACCTGGCCTATCTGACCAGAAAGAGCCGGAAGATGCTGGACGAGGCCGGCTTTGAGGATGCGCAGATCGTCATCTCCAACAGCCTGGACGAGGTGACCATCGGCTCCATCCTGAAACAGGGTGGCAGAGTGGATTCCTTCGGTGTCGGCGAGCGGTTGATCACAGCCAAATCGGAGCCGGTCTTCGGCGCGGTCTACAAGCTTTGCGCCGTACAGAAAAAAGACGGTGACTTCGAGCCCCGCATCAAAGTGTCGGAGACCATCGAGAAGGTGACGAACCCCGGCCTGAAAGAGGTGTGGAGAATCTACAACGAGGACGGATTCGCCATGGCGGATCTGATCACCCAGAAGGGAGAAGAGGTGGATCCCTCCGAGTCCTACCGCTTCATCGACCCGAAACGTCCGTGGAAACGGATGTATTTTAAGAACTGCACGGCCAAACCGCTGCAAAGACTGATGATCCGCGACGGAAAGCGCACGGAAGCCGAGCCTTCCACCCGCGAGATCGCCGCGTACGTGGAACAGCAGCTCACGTCAGAGATCTGGCAGGAGGAACAGCGTTTTGAGTTCCCGCATATTCATTACATGGATATGTCCCCGGCCTACTATGAGATGAAGATGGAACTGCTGAATGACACGGGCGCGAATCTGTGAGCAGACAGAGAGGAAATGAGAAATGGAGACTGAGAAAAAGAAGACGGACTGGAAAAAAGAATTGAAAGAATGGGTCATCATGATCGTGGTGGCGGTGGCCATCGCGTTTGTAGTAAATGAATTTCTGATCGTCAACGCGAAGATCCCTTCCGGTTCCATGGAAAATACCATCATGACCGGCGACCGCGTGCTGGGCAGCCGGCTGGTCTACAAGATGCACGACCCGGAACGGTTCGACATTGTTGTGTTCCACTATCCGGACGATGAGAAGCAGCTGTTCATCAAGCGCATCATCGGTCTGCCGGGTGAGACAGTGGACATTGTGGACGGAAAGGTCTACATTGACGGAGCGGAAGAACCGCTGGACGACAGCTTTATCAAGGACGGCATCACAGGAAACTTCACCGGTTCCTTCCAGGTTCCGGAGAACTGCTATTTCATGCTGGGGGACAACCGCACGAATTCCAAGGATTCGCGGTACTGGAACAACCATTATGTGCAGAAGAACAAGATCCTGGGGAAAGCCTATGTCCGCTACTGGCCCATCTGGAAGGCCGGTTTGATCAAATAAAAACAGTTGGAGTGAGAGAATGAAGAGATTACTGGATCTGATCAGTGAGAAGACCATGCAGGCATTTGCCGCCTGCGGATATGAAGAAACCTACGGAAAGGCAGCCCTTTCCAACCGCCCGGACCTTTGCGAGTTCCAGTGCAACGGCGCCATGGCAGCCGCGAAGAAATACAGGACGGCTCCCATCAAGATCGCCGCTGCCGTTGTGGAGATCCTTGAAAAGGATCCGGCCTTCCTGGAAGTGACGGCCGTCAACCCGGGCTTTATCAATATGAAGGTGTCGGAAGCTTTTCTGGCTGACTACATCAATCAGATGCGCGCGGACAAGGATCTTTCCGTGGAAAAGACGCAGGAACCGAAGAAGATCATCATCGATTACGGCGGAGCCAACGTGGCCAAACCGCTGCACATCGGACATCTGCGTTCCGCCATCATCGGCGAGAGCATCAAGCGGATCTGCCGTTTCATGGGGCACGAGGTGATCGGCGATGTACATCTGGGCGACTGGGGCCTTCAGATGGGGCTGATCATTACCGAGGTGCGCCGCCGTCAGCCGGACCTTCCCTATTTTGACGAAAGTTTTACCGGAGAGTATCCGCAGGAAGCGCCGTTCACCATCTCCGAACTGGAAGAGATCTATCCGGCAGCCAGTGCCAGGTCCAAGGAGGACGAGGCCTTCCGTGCGGAAGCACTGGACGCCACGGCGAAGCTGCAGGACGGCGTGCGGGGATACCGCGCTCTGTGGCAGCACATCCTGAATGTTTCCATCGCGGACCTGAAGAAGAACTACGCGAACCTGAATGTCGAGTTCGACCTGTGGAAGAAAGAGTCCGACGCCCAGCCCTATATCCCGGATATGGTGGCAAAGATGAAGGCGGACGGTTTTGCCTATGAAGACCAGGGTGCCCTGATCGTGGATGTAAAGGAAGAGTCCGATACCAAGGAAGTGCCTCCGTGCATCATCCTGAAGTCCGATGGAGCTGCCCTGTATGCGACCACGGACCTGGCGACCATCATTGAGCGCATGAAGCTGTACGCGCCGGACGAGATCATCTATCTGACCGACAAGCGGCAGGAGATGCATTTCATCCAGGTGTTCCGCTGTGCCAGAAAGACCGGACTGATCCCGGCGGAGACCGGCCTGCAGTTCATCGGTTTCGGCACCATGAACGGAAAGGACGGAAAACCTTTCAAGACCCGTTCCGGCGGTGTGATGCGCCTGGAATACCTGCTTTCCGACATCAACGAGGAAATGTACCGGAAGATCATGGAAAACCACGAGGCGGATCCGGAGGAGGCCAGAGAGACGGCCAAACTGGTAGGACTTTCCGCCATCAAGTACGGAGATCTTTCCAACCAGGCTTCCAAGGATTATATCTTCGACCTGGACCGCTTCACTTCCTTCGAGGGAAATACAGGTCCTTACATCCTCTATACCATCGTACGGATCAAATCCATCCTGAACAAGTACCGCCAGGCAGGCGGAACTGTGGGGGACGGCGAACTGCTTCCCGCGGCGAATGAGAGCGAGAAGGCTCTGGAACTGGAGCTGGTCAAGTGGAGCGCCGTGGCCGCGCAGGCCTACGAGGAGAAAGCGCCGCACCGGATCTGCGCGTTCATCTACGACCTGGCGAATGTGTTCAACCACTTCTACCACGAGACCCGCATTCTGGGCGAGGAGAACGAGGCAATCAAAAAGAGCCGGATCGAGCTGCTTGAACTTACCCGAAAGGTTCTGGAGACCGCCATCGATCTTCTTGGCTTTGAAGCGCCGGAGCGGATGTAAAGGGGAAAAAGATGATACAGACCGTACATATGGTTCATTTACGAAAGAGTTTTCTTTACAGAAAGAGTTCTCTTTGCAGGAAGAGTTCTCTTTATAAAAGGAGCTTTCTGTGCGCGGCGGGGCTGGCTCTGGCTTTTGCGGCACCTGCATCCGCTGAGACCGGGTCCAAGACGATCTTCGCCATGGACACGGTCATGACGCTGCAGGCGGAGGGCCCGGATGCCCAGGCGGCGGTGGATGCGGCGAGCGCGGAGATCCTGCGCATCGATCAGCTGCTCTCCACCGGAAACGAGAACAGCCAGGTCAGCATTGTCAACCGGGACGGCAAAGGCGCGCTGACGGAAGAGATGAAGGTGCTGATGGAGTATTCCGAACGGCTTTATAACGAGACGGACGGCGCTTTCGATATCACGGTCTATCCCGCCATGCAGCTGTGGGGGTTTCCTACACAGGAATACCATGTACCGACGGAAGAGGAGCTGGACGCGGTGCGCCAGCTGGTGGATTTTTCACAGTTGAAATATGATGTCAGCGGCGACCAGGGAGAGATCTCGTTTGCCCGGGAAGGAATGGCCATTGATTTCGGTGCCATCGCCAAGGGCTATACCTCCGCGCGCATCATGCAGCTGTTCGAAGAAATGGGCATGGAGAACGGACTGATCAGCCTGGGTGGCAATGTGCACGCGTTTCGCTGCAAATCAGACGGATCTCCCTGGCGGATCGGCATCCGGAACCCGTTTTCACCGGACGACGGATTCCTGGGCGTCCTTGAGGTGGACGACGAGGCGGTGATCACCTCCGGCGGATACGAGCGCTATTTTGAGCAGGACGGAAAGACTTATCATCACATTCTGGATCCGAAGACCTGCGTGCCTTCCGATTCCGGCCTGGTCTCCGTGACCATCGTGAGCCATGACGGAACCCTGGCGGACGGTCTTTCCACGTCCCTGTTCGTGATGGGACTGGAAAAATCCGAAGCCTACTGGCAGGATCACAAGGATGAATTTGAGATGATCCTGGAGCAGCAGGACGGAAGTATCTATATTACGGAAGGGCTGGAAGGAAGATTCACATCGGACTATCCTTTCGAGGTCCTGAATGCCGGGTAAAGAACCGGCCGGGAAGATTGAAAATCAAGGTATCTGGTGAAAGAGCCGGACAGGAGGATCGGAATAATGATGAAACGATTATTTGTGGGAGCAGCCATACTGGCGGCAGCCATGATGGTGCTTTCAGGGACTTCTTATGCGGCCGGGGAAGCAGACGGAGGGGATGATGTGATCGAAGAGATGGTCTCCCGGATGACTGTTGAGGAAAAGATCGGCCAGATGGTCATGACGCATCTGCGATACTGGGATGAAGACCCGGAAAATGAGGATTCGGCACAGGTCCCGGTGACATCTCTGCCGGATCAGCTGAAAGAAGCTCTCTCCAGGGACCGCTTCGGCGGGGTTATCCTGTATGCTGAGAACTGTGCGGAGAATGAGCAGATGATCCGTCTGATTGATGAGATCCAGAAGTCAAATCTTGAGACGGACAGCGCTGTGAAGATTCCGCTGCTGATCGCCGCTGACCAGGAGGGCGGAATCGTTGCCAGACTTGGACAAGGGACCCGCTGGATGGGGAACATGGCAATGACTGCCACCGGTGACCCGGACACTGCGGAAACAGTGGCTGAAAAAATAGGGGAGGAACTTTCCGCTGCAGGCATTAATACGGATTTTGCCCCGGTCCTTGACGTCAACAATAATGCAGACAATCCTGTCATCGGGGTCCGTTCGTTCTCGGATGTGCCCGAAACCGTCTCAGAATATGGCCTGAAGTATCTTTCGGGACTGAAAAAGACCGGTACCATTGCCGCAGTCAAGCATTTCCCCGGACATGGCGATGTGGCGACGGACAGCCACACCGGTTTCCCGGTTCTTGAAAAGACACTGGAGGAACTGAACGAGTGCGAACTGATCCCCTTCCGGGCAGCGGTCGACGCGGGCGCGGAGATGGTGATGACGGCGCATATTCAGTATCCTGAAATTGATAACAGGACCTATACCTCCATTACGACCGGGGAGGAAGTCTTTTACCCGGCTACCCTTTCTTCTGTGATCCTGACCGATCTTCTTCGCGGTGAGATGGGGTTTGAAGGCGTGATCGTTTCGGACGCTCTTGAGATGGCAGCCATCAAGGACAATTTTGCCCTGACAGATATGTCAAAAATGGCTGTGGAAGCAGGTGTCAACCTGTTCCTGGTGCCGGTCACGGTGTCAGATGCCGATTCTCTGAAAGCACTTGAAGAATGGATGCATTCCATGTGCGCGATGGTAGAATCCGGCGACATTGATGAGGAGAAGGTAAACGATTCCGTCCGCAGGATTCTGAAGCTGAAACAGGCACACGGCCTTCTGGAGGAAGTGCCTTCGCATGATGAAGACGAGATCGCGGCTGCAGCCGGGAAGATCGGAAGCAGGGAAAACCGGGATCTGGAGTGGGAACTTCTGAAAAAGTCGGTCACAATGCTGAAAAATGATGAGGACCTGATTCCTTTGAAGGTCGAAGGCGGGGAGAAGTTCCTTGTGGCGTACACGTCTGAAAGCTATTACGCTGCCGCAGAGTTTGCCCGTCTGCGTCTGGTGGAGGAAGGCCTTCTGCCCGAATCCGTCATATTTGAACCCCTGGTCTGCAGCCCGGACAACAGAGAGGTCTGCACACAGGCAGCCGCGGAAGCGGACGCCGTGATCGTGGTATCCGTCACGTCCAATGTCGCCTCCCTGGACCCGACGCAGGAGGGAGGAGCAGTGTCCGCGGTCGTTGATGATGTGATCCGTTCCGCGCACGACGCCGGAAAAAAAGTGATCCTGGTCAGCTCCCGCCTGCCCTACGACGCGGCCAGATACCAGGAGGCGGACGCTATTGTGCTTACCTATGGTTCGATGCCCATGGAGGAGCTTCCGAAGGGAGAAAAAGGCTGTTCGGTCAATATTCCGGCTGCCATCTGCGGTGTTTTCGGGGAATATCCGTTTGCCGGAACCCTTCCGGTGGATATTCCGAAGATGGAGAACTATCATTTTACGGATGAAATACTGTATAAACGTGGAGAATGAGTCAGAGGGACGTTCACCTTGACTCATTGACAGCGGAGCGAGTCAGAGGGACGTTCACCGATGACTCATTTCAGAAAGCAGCAAGTCAGCATCGCTGACCGCTGTTTCCTGAAATGAGTCACCGGTGAACGTCCCTCTGACTCGCTTCGCAATCAATGAGTCAAGGTGAACGTCCCTCTGACTCAGTCCTTATTTTTCAGCTGCTGCGTTTTCACCCGCAATTTTTCCATAGTACATGGCCATGGAATGGCTGACGCCCTTCAGTCCGATGGGATATTCCATTCCGAAACGGCCTCCCTGCATGTTTCCGGCCACGTAAAGACCTTTGATGATCTCGCCGCAGACCTGCCGGCCCTGTTCATCCGTCACTTCCGTGAAGGTATGGCAGTCTTCATCGGATTCCAGGCCGCCGATGCATACAAGCATGATGGCAGTGGTGAACATGTCCGCATAGAACGGGGCTGTGTCGACCGGGAGCAGACGGCTGGGGGTCTTGTTGAAGTCCTCGTCATATCCGGCTTTGGCCAGTTCGTTGTAGCGCTCGATGGATACCAGCGCGGTGGCCTGGGCTTTCGCGTCATCCGGATAGACCAGGGCGACCAGTTCCTCCAGGGTATCCGCCTTCAGGCAGCGTCCGTCCGCCACGGCGGCTTCCAGCTGGTAGGGGCTCTTCCAGTTGCGGTAGGTCTGGTTGTTCTTCGGAGCCTCGTCGATGGAGGCGTAGTCTTCAAAATAGCACGCGCCGCCGTGGGCTGCTGGCATGTGGGTCACCTGCTCCGGCCAGTTGGCGTCGAAGAACTGCCAGCTCTGCATCAGGCGGGTCTGCTCTACCTGGTTTTCAAGCTGCTGTCCCGGAATATCTTCGCACATGAAGCGCTTTCCGTCCATGTCCAGGTTCAGGAAACCTGCATTGCCCATAACGCCTACGCCGGAGAGATCGGCGCCGCCTCCCATGTGGTGGATCATCGGGGCGTTGTAACCTGCCACCTTGGCACCGGCCCATGCGCCCATGCGCAGACCGTCGCCCTGGTTGGTGGGCACTCCGTTCACATCGAAGGAGGTGAACAGGCGGTTGTTTTTGTGGGTCTTCATGACATCCGGAGCGAAGTGGTTCATGGCAGCGTCGTTGGAGCCGTAATCACCGGTGGAAAGAATGACGCCCTTCGCGGCGGTCAGCTTCAGATATTTGCCGTTGTCGGGAGATGCCGGGTCGTTGTTCAGTGCATAGACACCTGTGCAGCGGCCTTCTTCCATAATCAGTTTTTTGCCGAAGTGTCCGAAGTAGGCTTCTACCTTTCCGGTATCCAGCGCCTTCTGCCAGTTGGCAGAGAAGGTGGCCGCCTGACTGGGAAGGAATTCCACGGAAGTGGGATAGCAGGGGAAGCGCTCTTCCTTCCAGTTGTATTCATGCACGTTGCCGTCCGCATCCGTATAAGCGGGAAGGGGACGGAAAATGGGTACCAGGAAGTCGTCCGCGTTCTCGTCTTCGATGGGCTGACGGGTCTCGTCCGCGATGAACAGATGCTCGTCCGCGCCGATCCACCAGTCAAAGGCTTCCCCGATGTTGTCGGCCCACTTTTTGGCGATGGTCCTCTTTACGCGGTAGCAGGACTCGTTTACATGAGAGTCGATGATCTCGGCGATATCCTCTTTGGAAAGCGCGCGCTCCGGCCAGCGTTCGTTCAGGGTCGGGCTGTTGATGACGGCATATTCACCGGAACGGCAGTTCGGAGCCGCGGAGCCGTCTATTCCGATGACGGTGGCGCCTGCCTCGGCAGCACTTCTGGCGGCGGATACACCGGCTACGCCGAGACCGACAATGATGACATCTGCGGAAACTTCCGCGTAGACGTCCGCATCGCTGATCTCAGGCTCTTCCCCAAGCCAGTCATCGCCGGAAGCCGTTTCTTCGGCCTCTTCCGATCCTCCGGCCACTGCTTCGCCCTTTGCCTGAGCGATGCAGTTCTCGGCAGCCTTTTTAACAGCGTTGGAAGTTACGGTAGCCCCGGCCACGCCGTCGATCTGCGCACTCTGGGCTTCCAGAATGGCCTTTGCCAGCGGTTCCGGAGTGGCGGCGCCGATGCCTTCGGTCTCGCCGGCAGCATCGATCACCACGTCGGTGATGCTGGCCTCGTCAAAAGTCATGGTTACAGTGACAAGGCTTTCCAGCCCCTGTTCAGATGCCGTGTAGGTGCCCGGTGTGTAGATGGCTTCCTCTCCGGCCAGGGTGACTTTGCCGAACAGAGAGCTCGCAGCCAGCGTGGCCGCTCCGGCGGCAGTGCCTTTCAGAAAATCTCTTCGGGAAATCAGTTTTGCCATTTTTACCTCCTTACTTGTATCAGTGTGCAGATGCACGCCTGAATCATGTTTACACTGTTTACAGCTGATTCCATCATGGCACAAATCTGCTTGCTTTTCCATAACCGATCTATTAACATGTATTAAGAATTACTTAATACCAGAAGCGGAAAGCAGTATCTTTTCAGTTGATCCAGGTCTACCGTACAGAACGATATTCTGCCTGAAAAGAGGCTTTCCTGCTCTGTACAGCGGGAAGGAGGATCCGGCTTATGTACATTCCACAGATTAAAACATTCTTAACAGTATGTGAGAAAGGCAGCTTTACGAAAGCAGCCGGTTCGCTCTACATTTCTCCCAGTGCCGTACTGCAGCAGATCAACGCTCTGGAGGAGGATCTGGGCGTGAAACTGGTGATCCGGCGGAATACGGGCATTTCCCTGACGCCAGCCGGAACCCATCTTCGGGAGACGGCGGCTGACTGGGTGAAGCGGGGCGACAGCATC
Organism: uncultured Lachnospiraceae bacterium; assembly: GCA_902783665.1. GTDB lineage: Bacteria > Bacillota > Clostridia > Lachnospirales > Lachnospiraceae > Choladousia. The sequence goes on from CACZSG010000277.1 coordinate 20,314, forward strand.
CGGGAAGAGCTGGCCATGATCGCCAACCAGGAAAACACCATCTGCATCGGGACCTCCCTGCTGGAAAAGTGCCGCCTGCTTTACGATCTGTGGATGCTCTATTCCGAGCAGGATCCCAGAATCAACATGAAGCTGGTGCCGATCGGCCCGGACCATGCGGTTCCGCTGGAGACAGACCTGATCGAGAGCACCTACAGCGGCGTGAACTGGATGAGGGCATGGAATTTCCAGGAGATCTGCCGGGTACCTTTCGGCTTTGCGGTCAGCGGGAAGCATCCGCTGGCCGGGCAGGAACAGGTCACGCCGGCACAGCTTGCGGGCGAGACCGTGCTGGTCTTTGACCATGTGCCGGACAAAAACGTGGCGGCCATGTTCCTGGAGATGGAGGAGGCAGGGGTGATCCTGAAAAAACTGGATGCCCCTACCCATTCGATCCTGTGGGAAGCAGCTTTTCACAATCAGATTATCCTTGCGCCTATGTGCTGGGATGATATACTGGTAAATATGAAGCTGGTCGCCTGCACCTGGAGCTACAGTCTTCCCTACGGTATCCTTTACAGAAAGGACCCGTCCAGGGCGGTCCAGAGCTTTCTGAAGTTTGTCGCAAAAACATACGGCGAGGGCAACGCCAGAGAGATCGTTCCGGTGCTGGAAAGATAGACGCGTATTCAGAAATGCGCTCTGCAGGAATCTTCGATGCGGATCTGCTGCAGAAATTCCATACACCATTTCTGTCTGCAAATCTGACAGAATCTGCATGACGAAAAAATAAAAATGATTGAGAGGTTTGAAAAATGGACATTCAGTATCTGTTGTTTCTGCAGGGAATAAGAAACAGCCTTCCGCACGCGGCGGAGAAACTGGCGGTGCTGATCTCGGACGCCGGGGCCAGCGTTGTGACACTGGTGGTGTGCTGCCTGGTCTACTGGTGCCTGAACAAGGAGGAGGGAGTTCTTTTTTTCACGGCCCTTTTTCCGGCACATTTCGTGAACAATCTGATCAAACAGACCCTGTGCATCTACAGACCATGGATCCGGGACGCGAGAGTGATCCCCGCTGAAGGCGCCATCTCAGGCGCCGGCGGATATTCGTTCCCCAGCGGGCACACGGTAGCGGCATCGTCCACCTTCGGTACCGGTGCCTGGTTATGGAGGAAAAGAAAGAGAATCGTCAGTATTCTGTTCGGACTTCTGATCATGCTGATCATGTTCTCAAGAAACTTTCTGGGCGTTCACACCCCGCAGGATGTTCTGGTGGGGATGCTGGAAGGATTCGTGATGATCTTTCTGGCTCAGTGCTTTGGACGCTGGTCCGCCCGTCATCCGGAAAAGGATCTGAAAGTCCTTCTGATCTGTCTGGCGGTAACGGCAGCTGCCGTACTGTATCTGGCTCTGAAGCCGTATCCGATGGACTATCAGGACGGCGTGCTTCTGGTGGATCCATTCGACATGATGAAGGACGGCATGAAGTCGAGCGGTGCTTTCGCGGGACTTGCCTGCGGCTGGTACCTGGAACGGCGGCTGATCCGTTTTACCACAGACTGCGGAAAAAATGAGAAGATCATGCGCCTGACAACAGGACTTGCCGTGCTGCTGGCCGGACAGGTCATTATAAAAAAAGGTTTCTACGCGCTGGCAGGAGAGCTGGCCGGCGGTTTCCTGTACGGGTTCTGCGGAATCCTGCTGGCCGTTTTCCTGATCCCGCTGATGCATGACGCGATCCGGAAAAAATGGTTTTCGAAATAACGGCCGTACAGACAAGGGAAAGGGACCGGAAAGAGGGACCGGGAAGAATGTCAGTATTCTGAAAGGGAGAGAATATGAAGTTTTTTCATCTGTCGGATCTTCATATCGGACTGAAACTTCTTGGAAAAGACCTGCAGGAAGACCAGACATATATCTTTGAACAGATTGCCGCCTGCGCCAGGAAAGAGCAGCCGGACGCCATTCTGATCGCCGGGGACATCTATGACAAGGCAGTTCCTTCTGCGGAGGCGGTGGAACTTTTCGACCGGCTGATCTGCATGCTGAAGGAGGCGGCCCCGGAAACAGAACTGATGATGATCAGCGGGAATCACGACAGTGCTGCCAGACTGAATGTATTCAGAGACGTGCTGGGCAAACAGAAGATCCATATGATCGGCCAGCCGCCGCAGCTTCCGGGGGAACAGATCGAGAAGGTGACCCTGGAAGATTCCTGGGGCCCCGTTGTCTTCTATCTGCTTCCTTTCGTAAAACCTTCCATGGTAAAGAATATCCTGGGGACGGACGAGAACGGGAACAACCTGTCCTACAATGA
>CACZSG010000278.1 GCA_902783665.1 uncultured Lachnospiraceae bacterium
AATCATGGCCCGCAGTTTTTTTATGGGCGGCGTCAGGGAGGGATTATGGTACGTTTTCTGGCTAAGCGGATCGGTATGATGCTGCTTGCGCTTTTTATGATCGTATTGCTGACATTTGTCATTGAACACTCGATACCGGGCGGTCCGTTCACCCAGGACAGGAAGGTGAGCCCGGAGGTGGAAGCGGCACTGAACGAGAAATATCACCTGAATGATCCGCTGCCGAAACAGTTTTTTGACTATTTAGGCGGACTTCTGCAGGGTGATTTCGGCCCGTCGTATAAATATACAGGAAAAACGGTTAATGATTTTATCGAAAACGGATTCCCGGTCTCCGCGAAGCTGGGCGGCATCACCATCATCTTTGTCGTGCTGGCCTCGATCCCCATGGGAATCCTGGCGGCAGTTAAGAATGGCAGATGGCAGGATATGCTGATCATGGCGATTGCCACTATCGGCGTGACAATCCCGTCGTTTGTCATTGCGTCCCTGCTGATCTACATATTTTCCTTCCGTCTTGGTGTACTGCCTACTTTCGGTCTGGACACCTGGAAAGGATATATCCTGCCGGTGATCACGCTGGGCGGATATTCTGTCAGCTATCTCGCCAGACAGATGCGCTCCAGTCTGCTGGAAGTCATGGGGCAGGACTACATCCGTACGGCCAGGGCGAAAGGCCTTTCGGAGACAAAGGTAATCGTAAAGCATGCTCTGCGTAATGCGCTGATCCCCGTGATCACGGTCCTCGGACCTACCATCGCGAATCTTCTGACAGGAAGCTTTGTGGTGGAACAGATCTTTGCGGTTCCCGGCCTGGGCGTGCACTTTGTGAACAGTGTATCCCAGCGGGACTATACGACCATCATGGGCGTGACCGTCTTTTACGCGGCATTTCTGCTGGTGATGGTATTTGCCGTGGACCTGTTCTACTGTCTGATCGATCCGCGGATCAAATTTGAAGGTTGAGGCAGGTGCGATATGGACGATAAGTGGGGAATGCTCGAGTCCACAAATGAGGACCGGGAAAAGATATGGAAAAAGAACAGGACCTTTGCCGGGGACGTATGGTTCCGTTTCCGGCACAAGCCAACTGCCATTGCGGGACTGATCCTGATCCTGGTGCTTCTTGTTTTTGCTTTTGCGGGACCGTTGTTCACGCATTACAGCTATTCAGACCAGAATCTGGATGTTGTCAACATTCCGCCGGTGATGCGCGTTTATGAGGCACCGGACGGCCAGGCCTGCTTCTATGTCACGCAGGCGCTGAAGGTCCTGCGCGTGAACAATGACGGTACACTGGATACACAGCTTTCAAAGCTGCGTGAGGATTACACAGCGGGCGTAGCCATTTTTGACTATGACGGGACTGAAGTAGGGCTTTCCTATTTCGTGACGCCTTACGAGATGGTGGATCCGGAAACCATGGAAGCCTATCCGGCCAGGACGGTATTGAACCGCTCCTATCTGTTCGGGACCGACAGCCTTGGCAGGGATATCCTGACCCGGCTGATGTACGGGACCAGGGTATCGCTGATGGTCGCCTTCATCGCCGTTATCGTAAACATGGTGATCGGCATTCTGTTCGGCGGTATTTCCGGCTATGCGGGCGGCATGGTGGACACCGTCATGATGCGAATCGTGGACATCATCAGCACCATTCCGCTGACGCTGTATGTCATTCTGATCATGGTCATCATGGGCAGCGGACTGCAGAGCATCATCGTGGCTCTGGGGACTACCTACTGGGTAGGTATGGCCCGCGTGGTCCGCGGACAGGTGCTCAGCCTGAAGAACCAGGAGTTCGTCATGGCGGCAAAGACCATAGGTTCATCTACAAAAACGATCCTTCTACAGCATCTGGTGCCGAATTCCATGGGCTCCATCCTGGTAACGGTCACCATGCTGATTCCTTCGGCGATCTTTATGGAAGCCTTCCTTGGCTATCTTGGCATCGGCCTTCAGCCGCCGCTGGCCAGCCTGGGCACCATGTGCAACGATGCCACGGCGAACCTGCGGACCTGTCCGTACCAGCTGTTCATCCCGGCCATCGTCATCTGTCTAATCATGTTCGGCTTTAATTTTATCGGCGACGGACTGCGGGACGCACTGGATCCGAAGCTGAAAAAATAAAACAGGAGAAAAACCATGCAGCCGGTTTTAGAAATAGAGAATCTGAGAACTTCATTCATGACCAGCAGCGGAGAAGTACAGGCGGTACGAGGCGTCAGCTTTTCCGTTGACAAAGGGGAGATCCTGGGCATCGTGGGAGAATCCGGAAGCGGGAAAAGTGTGACCAGCATGTCGGTGCTCCGCCTGCTGGCGGATACGGCCGTAATCAAAGAGGGATCTTCCATCCGCTTTGAAGGACAGGAGATGACTTCCCTTACCAAAAAGCAGCTGCGGGCCATCCGGGGCGAGAAGATTGCCATGATCTTCCAGGATCCGATGTCCTCGCTGAACCCGCTGATCCCGGTTGGGAAGCAGGTGGAGGAAATGATCCGCGAGCACCATCCCGAAAAAGGAAAGGAAGAACTGAAAAGAGCCGCGCTGGAGCTGTTTGAAAAAGTGCGTATTCCGGAACCGGAGCGCAGATATAAAAGCTACCCGCATGAATTTTCCGGCGGAATGCGGCAGCGTGTCATGATCGCCATGGCGCTGGCAAACAAGCCGGATCTGCTGATCGCGGACGAACCGACCACGGCGCTCGATGTGACCATCCAGGACCAGATCCTGCATCAGCTGCGGGAACTTGACAAAGAATACGGGACCAGCATCATCTTTATCACGCATGATCTTGGCGTGGTAGCCGAGCTGTGCGACCGCGTCGTGGTCATGTACGGAGGTCTTGTCATGGAAGAAGCCATGATCGATGATCTGTTTGACCATCCTGCGCATCCGTATACGATGGGACTTCTGGCCTCCATGCCGGATCTGGAGCAGGACAAGAGCGTCCGGCTTACACCGATCCCGGGCTCTCCGCCCGACATGACAAACCCACCCGCGGGCTGTCCTTTCGCGCCGAGGTGCCCCTATGCGAGAAATCTCTGCGCGGCAGAACTTCCGGATTTCGTGGAAACAGGGGAAAGGCATAGATCCCGCTGCTTTCTGCAGTATCCGGACGCTCCGGCGGATGGGAACAACCCTTTCGCGCACACATCCGGAAAGTAAGGATGAATCGCGGACCGTCTGCTGCTGATACAGAAAACGCACGGACCTGAAAGGGTAATTTCAGAATATCTTGACCGGGGGGACCCCTCTCCGACATTCATATAAACGGGAGTCTTTTTACATGAAGGATCAACCGATTCTTGAGGTCACGGGCCTCACGAAACACTTTAAAATTGGAAGAAAACAGACCGTTCACGCGGTGGACGGCGTCAGCTTTACACTGAAGCGGGGAAAGACCCTGGGGCTTGTGGGAGAATCCGGATGCGGGAAATCCACCTGCGCCCGCACGGTCATCCGCATGTACGACGTGACAGCCGGGAAAGTCGTTCTGGACGGGACGGATATTACGGACATGGACCAGAAACAGCTGAAGCCGCTGCGCAGAAAGATGCAGATGATCTTTCAGGATCCGTATGCTTCCCTGAACGCGAGAATGACCGTCCGGGATATCATTGCAGAGCCATTGCTGGCCCACGGGATCGTCAGGACGAAAACTCAGGCCAACGACCTGGTCTATCCCATGCTGGAGCAGGTCGGCCTGACCAAGGAACATGCCAACCGTTACGCCCATGAATTCTCCGGCGGGCAGAGGCAGCGGGTCGGCATTGCCAGGGCGCTGGTGCTGCAGCCGGAACTGATCATCTGCGACGAGCCGATCTCTGCGCTGGACGTTTCTATCCAGGCCCAGGTGATCAACCTTCTGAAGGACTTCCAGGAAGAGCAGGGAGTGTCCTACCTGTTTATCGCCCACGACCTTTCCATGGTGCGCTACGTCTCGGATGATGTGGGCGTGATGTATCTGGGACAGCTGGTGGAGGTTTGCGAGGCGGACGAGATCTACCGTCATCCGCTGCATCCATACACCAAAGGCCTTCTGGGAAGTATCCCCATCGCGAACCCCAGACTGGCCAGGCAGAAGGTGAAAAGCAGTATGGAAGGGGACATTCCCAGTCCCATTAACCCGCCTTCGGGCTGCCGGTTCCATACCAGATGCCCTTACGCCACCGACCGGTGCGCGCAGGAGACCCCGGTGCTGAAAGACGCGGGCGGCGGCCATTTCGTGGCATGCCACCAGGTGTGAGACAGGGAAAACTCGCATAAATCACTGAACCGCTGTGAGAATACAATGCGCATAAAGTGCCTGCCGGGTTCTGTCCCGTCAGATGCTTTAGAATAGATCTATACAAGGAGGATACAACGATGAAAAAGCAACTTGGAATGCTGCTGGCACTTGGCCTTGGCGTATCAGCGCTTTTCCAGACGCCGGTGATGGCGGAGGAAGCACTTGCCGACACACAGGAGATCACCTTCGTGCTGAGCAACGAACCCGATGGAATTGACCCGAATGTAACCAACAACTCTTTTGCGGTTCCGTTCCTGATCAACTGCTTTGAAGGCCTTGTGACCTACGATGCCAACGGAGAAGTGGTTCCCGGCAACGCGGAAAGCTGGGACATCAACGACGATCTGACCGAGTTCACTTTCCACCTGAGAGAAGGTCTGAAGTGGAGCGACGGCAGCGATCTGACTGCAGAAGATTATGTATACTCAGCGCTGCGTGTCCTGACACCGGAGACCACCGCGCAGTATCTGGACATGTATACCGGATATGTAGCAGGTGCGCAGGAATATTATGACGGAACCGGCGAAGCCGACGCAGTAGGCGTTAAGGCGCTGGATGCCAACACCCTGCAGTATACGCTGAAAGAGCCGTGCCCGTATTTCATCGACCTGGTCAGCATGTGGGTGTTCAACCCGGTGCAGAAGGCCACCATCGAGGCAAACGGGGATAAATGGACCAACACGCCCGAAAGCTACATCTGCAACGGACCGTTCAAGGTTTCCGAGATGAACATGGGTGAAAGCATTGTCCTGGTAAAGAACGAGAACTACTGGAATGCAGGGAACGTGACCCTCGACAAGATCACCTTCCGCTATATCATGGATACCTCCACAGCTCTTACCGCTTATGAAAGCGGCGAAGTGGACGGCGTCAGAAGCATTCCTTCCGGAGACGTTGCCAGACTTCGCGCCCAGCAGGCCGGTGTCCAGGTTTCACCTTCCTATGGAACAGTTTTCTACGACATCAACTGCGCGAAAGAGCCTTTCGATAATGTTCTGGTCAGAAAGGCCCTGAACCTTGCCATCGACCGTGAAGCACTGGTCAACAACGTGGCGCAGCTTGACGCGACACCGGCGTACAGCTTCCTTGCCCCTGGTTATGTGGTAGACGGGAAAGACATTACGGAAGGACGTTCCACCTTTGAACTGTCCCCAACCGCTGATGTGGAAGCCGCCAAGGCTGCCCTTGCAGAAGCAGGCTATCCGGACGGAGAAGGCTTCCCGACCCTGGAGCTTTCCTACTATTCCGATGATAATGTGAAGAAGATCGCGGAAGCCATCGCCGAAATGTGGAAGCAGAACCTGGGCATCGAAGTATCCGTTTCTTCTGCCGACTGGGCTGTATTCTACGATGCCGTACAGGCCGGAAACTATGATGTCGCGGCCATGGGCTGGAGTGCCGACTATCTGAATCCGATGAGCTTCCTGCCGCTGGCAGTCACCGGAGATGTCAGCAACAACGTCTTCTACAGCAACGCGGATTATGACGCAAAGGTTGCCGAAGTAAAGGTAGAAAAGGATCCTGCGAAGTTTGCGCAGCTGGTCATCGAGGCCGATGCCATTGCCTCCGCGGAATATCCGTTCCTGAACCTGTATTACAAGTCCAACAACTATCTGCTGAAGGATTATGTCAGCGGCGTTTACATGACAGCTTCCGGAAACTACTACTTCAAAGACGCGAAGGTGCTTGCGCACTGAGAATTTAACAGTTCACTGACAACCTGCCTGCGCGCAGAGAATCTGTCAGTTCACTGACAATCTGCCAGCGCCCAGGAAAAGTAAGGCGCCCGATACAGGGATGACAAAACAAAGAGGCCGGGATTCCGGCCTCTTTTTTCAGGAAAAAGGAAACTCGGTATAGGAGGAATTCGAGATGAAATGCAGAATTACGACAGTAGGATTCGGGGACATGATCTTTGAACTGTATCCGGAGCACGCTCCGATCACGGTTAAAAATTTCGTCGACACGGTGAACAGTGGTTTTTACAATGGACTGGCCTGGTGCCGCATTGTGGAAGGGTATGTGATCCAGGGCGGATCACCGGACAATGACATCATGACAGACAGTGACTGGCATATCAAAGGGGAGTTTGCGGAGAACGGCATAGAGAACCCTGTACCGCATATCCGCGGCGCCTTATCCATGGCCCGTGATGACGCGCCGGACACTGCCGGTACCCAGTTTTTTGTGGTGCATCAGGATGCCCGCCAGCTTGATGGCAGGTATGCAGCTTTCGGGCAGATGACGGAGGGCTTTGAAGTGCTGGATGCCATTGCGGTACTGCCCACATCCGGAAAAGAAACCTGGAACAAGCCGCTCAACATGCCGGTGATCAGGGAGATTACAATTGAGTGAATCAAGGGGCATGTGGAGAAGGCTGCAGATTCCCTGAAAGTCATCTTGGCAGTCTAAATGATCAAATGTAGTTTTCAATATACTTTCTTCAGGTAATGATGTAAAATAATTATGTTTTGGCAACAAGAGCAGATTGCTTAGGAAACAAGAAAAGTCTGTTCCGAACCCATAAGATAGATGTAAGCTCGGCAAACATAATCAAGAAGGAGGACCCTGCAGCATGCCATGTACAACTGTCCTGGTAGGCAAAAAAGCCGCCAATGACAATACGACCATGATCGCCCGCACCGACGACGGGCATTTTGACGTGAAGAAGATGATCGTCGTTGAACCGAAGGATCAACCCCGGAAATATAAGAGTGTGAACGGTCATCTGGAAATAGAACTGCCGGCAGACCCGATGCGGTACACCTCCTGCCCGAATGTGGACCTGAAGGAGGGCATCTGGCCGGCGACAGGCATAAACGCCGCGAATGTCGGCATGACGGCCACAGAGACCATCACCTCGAATCCGCGTGTGCTGGCGGCAGATCCGCTGGTGCGCTATCAGAAGGCAAAGAACCGCCGGGAGAAGGATATTCCGGGCGGAATCGGTGAGGAAGACATTCTGCTGCTGGTACTTCCCTATATTCATACGGCCCGGGAGGGTGTGCTGCGTCTGGCTTCGCTTCTGGAACAGTATGGTACTTACGAGTCGAACGGCATCGCCTTCAATGACGAGAATGAAGTGTGGTGGATGGAGACCATCGGCGGCCATCACTGGATGGCAAAGCGTGTCCCGGACGATGTCTGCGTGATCATGCCGAACCAGTTCGGAATGGACAGCTTCGATCTGGACGATGCTTTCGGGGAGAAGAAGGCTCATCTGTGCAGCGCCGACCTGAGGGAGTTCATCGAGACTTATCACCTGGACTGCAACCAGAACGGTGTCTTCAATCCCAGGGACATTTTCGGATCCCATTCGGACATGGACCATGTGTACAACACGCCGAGAGCCTGGTTCATGGGCAGATTTCTTACGCCCTGGTCCCACAGATGGGACGGAGACGGTGCGGAATATACACCTGAAAGCGACAATATTCCTTGGAGCTTTGTGCCGGACCGGAAGGTGAGCGTGGAAGATGTGAAGTACATGCTTTCGTCCCATTACCAGGGAACTCTGTATAATCCCTATTCCGCACAGAATACGGGAAAGCGCGGTATCTACCGATCCATCGGCATCAACCGGACCGGAGTCACCACCATCTGCCAGATCCGCAGCGATGTGCCGGATGCGGTCAAAGGCCTTGAATGGGTCTGCTTCGGATCCACCACCTTCGGCGCGTTCCTGCCGGTTTATCCCAATGTGCCGAAACTGCCTGCCTATCTCAGCCAGGTGACGACGGATACCTCCACTGAGAACTTTTACTGGGGCAGCAGGCTGATCGGTGCGCTGGCGGATTCTGCCTATGCTTCCAGCATTCAGCTGATCGAGCGTTACCAGAACGCGGTGGCGGCCAGGGGAAGACAGCTTGTGCTGGAGTATGACCGGAAGGTATCGGAAAGCGATGCGCCGGGACTTCTGGAAGAAGCAAACCAAAAGCTGTGCGAGATGGCAAAGGAAGAGACCATCAGTACGCTGAATCAGGTGCTGCAGCAGGCCAGCCTGAAAATGAAGAACGGATACAATCTGGCAGATAACTGATTAGTACTTAACCATTATGAAATCAGACAGCAGTCCCGGCCTGCAGTCGTCCGAGAATATAGTATTGTAAAAAGCAGCCATCTATGAACCTCAAAAAAACCAGGCCCCGGGGCGTAAGCTCCGGGGCCTGCTGTGTTTAAATGAGTATGGAAGCGAAGAGATAGATTATTCGGTGATGGTGTACATAGCCACTTCGTCGATCTCACGGTTGGCCGCTACGACCACATCCTGTCCCTTTGCGTTCACAAAGTGCATGGCGTTGGCACATCCGGTATTGCGGTCGATGAACTCGGTCTTGTAGTCACCGGCTTCAGCGTCCCATGTGATGGCGATGGTGTCCTTCGTGCCTTTTCTCCAGCCGACGATCCAGGTGGGCTTTCCAAGAAGCTGGCAGGTCCAGGTGGCATGGATCATCTCGGTCTCTTTTTCCGGACGGCTGTATTTCCACTGCGGAACATAGTTTCCGTCTTCGTCCAGGTGATAGATCACCAGAGAATTTCCGTGGAACGGGCTGATGCAGCCGAGTTCAAGCTCTCCGTCTCCGTCGAAGTCCAGAAGGATGGAATCGCTGGAGGGGATGGTGGAGATCTGGGTCACTTCCCACTCTTCGCCGTATACTGCGGGCGGATCGATCAGGAAAGCACCGTCCTCGCAGGCGATCAGGGCTGCGTCGTGTCCGCCGTTTTTCAGCTTGCAGTATCCGTGGTTCTTCAGCATGTCATCCATGATCAGCTCAAGCTGCAGCGGATGATCCGCGTCGAAAGAAGAGAGGTCCTTCGGAAGTACCGCGCCGTAGCAGGCACCCGGGAAGCGCCAGTCATTCTTGTACTCATGACCGGTCTTCAGGCAGCAGACGATCAGATAGTTGATGCCGCCGCGGGAGAGAATGCCGAAACGGTGAACGAAGGGGGCATAGCAGAGGGTGCGGAGCTCCCAGTCATCTTTTCCTTTGCGGGTGGCGATGACGATGCGCGCTTCTGCGGAATCGTTGGGGGAGTAGAATTTCCAGGTCGCCAGGAACTGGTCCTCGGTTCCGGGAACCGGTGTCATGGTCATGACTCCGCCCGGCTCCTTCCAGACGGTCTCCAGCTGTTCGCCGTCCTCTGAGAACAGGTAGCAGGGATCCTTTTTCTCGGCCGCTACCAGGAAGCAGTGCTTTCCTTCGTGTGTCAGCTCGGAAAGAGAGTAGCACTTGTTCAGATTAGAGATTACTTTTTTCTCGACTTTCATAGGATTGTTCTCCATTCTGCCGTCTAAAGGCGGCTGTTGTAAATCTGCATTCATAACAGACCGGTCTGCCGTTTCATACCGGA
>CACZSG010000279.1 GCA_902783665.1 uncultured Lachnospiraceae bacterium
GATACCGAGGAGAACGCTGAACTGAAGGCTGCCAGGGAAGCAGTCGAAGCGGCAAAAGAAGCACTGACCACCGCCATGAAGGAACAGAACCTTGATACTTCCTCCCTTGAAAGAAAAATGCCGGAGGGAAAGCCGGGTGAAAGAATGAAAGGCGGAGACAAAAACATGAAGTTCGGCAAAAACGGCAGACCGGCTTTGAAACCGGACAAAAAGCCTGAAAGCAGCCCGGAAGTTTCCACAGACACTGATAGATCAAAGGAAAACGCGGATAGGACGACAGATGCGGCAGGTGAAGCCGGACAGACCGGTACAGCGGATGCATCGCAGGCAGCCGGACAGGACGGCACAGCGGATGCATCAAAGGAAGCCGGACAGACCGGTACAGCGGATGCGTCAGAGGATAATGCTTGAAATGATCCAAAGACTCCCGTTATAATCGGACTGTAATGATGCGCCGTTAATAAAAAAGCAGAAGCTGAAACAGACAGTGATGCGGGTGAAAGAGGCATCGGATGAAGGCCTGGCGCCTCCTGAACCCGCCTTTCCAGGGAGTATACATTGCAGAATAAGGCAGCAGCAGACAGGACAATTGAAAACCGGCAGGCAGAGCAGGCAGCAGCTGACCCCTCTGCCAGGGAAGCGTTTCTGGCGCAGAACCAGAACCGGATCCTGAAGCTGGCGGCCAGACTTTCGGGCAGAAATCTGACGGTCAGTGACGACGAATGGATCATTTCCATGATGGCTGTTTCTCAGGCTTTGGACAGTTATGCTGCGGACAAGGGGGATTTCTGGCCTTTTGCGGCGGTCGTGGTAAGAAACAGGCTGATGGACTGGTTCCGGAGCACGGCCAGAAGCAGCAGCGAGATCTCCGTAGCGCCCGAAGTATTCTCCGGGGAAGTGAATGAGGAAGAAGAATCTGCCGGGCTTTCGCTTGCCGTGCAGGACAAAATCTCCGTTGTGGAGGACACTTCTCTTCGGGATGAGATAGAGGCTCTGCAGCAGGAACTGGAACCTTACGGCATCTCCTTCTTTGATCTGGCGGGAAGTTCCCCGAAAGCCAGGAAGACCAGATCGGAATGTGCCGGAATCGTGGCGGCCATGTTTCTGCCGCCCCCGCTGCTGGCAGCGCTGCGAAAGCTGAAAAAGCTGCCGGCCAAAGAGATCCTGTCAAGAAAAAAATGCTCCAGGAAGACACTGGATAAATACAGAGGATACCTGATCACCGTCAGTCTGATGCTGGACGGGGATTATCCGGGACTATGTGAATACATCAGTTATATGAAAGAAGCTGTTGCAGAGAGTAAAAGCGCGGCGGACGACACCGTCCGTAAAACAGAACGTGAAAGGAGGCGGCAGGGATGAAAACAGTAGTACTGGAAATCAGAGATGACCTGGCCGCGGTCCTCGACACGGATGGGATCGTGCATATCGTAAAAAATCTGTCCTACCAGACAGGACAGCAGCTGGATCTTCAGGAGAAGGAATTTATCGAGGATCAGGTTCTTGGAAAAAGAAAGCGGAAGAGAGCCGGGACCGGAAAAACTACGATCATCTCCATGGAAAACAGAATGCGGCGATTTCTCATTCCCGCGGCAGCAGCTTTTTCCTGCGCCGTTATCGGAGGGGGAGGTGTGGCGGCCTATGCACTGCCGGTCAGTACCGTTACAGTGGATGTCAACCCTTCGTTTAAATACAGCCTGAATATTTTCAGTCAGGTCCTTGCCGTGTCCGCATACAATGATGAGGATACCGGGCTGGCCGAGGAGATCGAGACCCTTGTGAAAGGAAAGAAGATCAGTACGGCCATGGACCAGACACTGAATACGTTAAGTGATAATGAATATATTATGGACAGCGAGACCCCTGTTGTGATCACGGTTAACAGTGCGGTTGCAGGGGAAGACTATCTGGAGGAAAATCTTTCCGAAGAGGTCGCCAGATGGAATGAAGACCGGGAAATGAAAGGTAAAAACGGCTCTGTAGACATCTCGATCCAGAGGATCTCCCGGGATGAAGTCCGAAAAGCGGACAAAGACAGAATCAGTCCGGGCCGGAAGATGCTGGAGGACAAGCAGCTGGAGAAAGGGCGGAGAAACCAGATCTCCGAAAATCCGGCGGCTATTTCCGGCGGGGAAGGGCCTTCTGATAGTATTCCTATTGAGAATGGAAAACAGGACTTTCCTGAAGGAGAGCCCGGTGACAGCAGATCCATGGGATCATCCGGGAATGGAGATCCGGGAATTCCTGAAGGAAGAAATGAAAACCCCGGGACCCGGGAAGTTCCTGCGGAGAACGGAATATCCGGAAACCTGAACAGGTTGTCTTCTGAAGGACAGCCAGCAGAAGCAGGGGCGCTGGAAGCCCCGGCAGAAAATGCAGCGGGGAGCAGTGTACAGGAAGCCCCGGCAGAAAATGCATTTAACGGCGGATCCCAGGCTGGTCCTGCAGATCATGATCAGGCAGGCAGCATGCCGCAGGGAATGCCCTGAAACAGTGAATAAGCCCCCAGGAGGAGAAAAACATTCTCCGGTAAGATCCGGGGACAGACAATACAGGAAACAAAAAACAGGAGCCGGAAGGTGCTATGTACACCTTCCGGACTCCTGTTTTTTATTACCATCTTACATCATATTCGTTTCCGTAATAATCCATCATGCCGCCGTCGTCGATCCAGGAATATTCTGTACCCTGGCTGTCATAGTAGGCTCCGCCGCCTGCGCTGACAAAGACTTCTGCTCCGGTGACACGGGAAACGAGCATATGCTGTTCAACTTCATCGCTGCTTTCTGTCGGCTGGGAAGGACCGCCCATGGAAGCGTAGAGGATTGTGCCGTCCGCGCCGCTGTAAGTGTTGTTTCCGTTGTCCCAGTAGCGGACCCATCCGCTGGAATAGTAATAGCCGTCGCTGAACAGGGTCAGGGTTTCGCCGTTGCCGTTCTCCCAGTAAACGGTGAAGCTGGAACCGACCGCATAAATATCATCACTGGTCTGCGGTTTGTTGATGGTGTAGACAACTTCTCCGTCTCCGGAGACAAATTCATAATCGGTTGTCTGGACATATTTTTTACCGCTGTTGTCATACCAGTTTCCGTCTGTAGACTGGTAGACCGTTACCGCGCCGCCGGTCGCGTCGTAAATGGTCTTTGCCTTTCCGGTAAAGGAATTGCTGTTGGATGCCGGCTGGGCAGGAGCCGTGGATGACAGGAACTGGGAGGACACATATCCGGAAGCTCCGTTGTAGGAAACCTGGTACCATCCGTAATCCTGTCCGTCTTTCTGTACCTTGCCGGTAACTGTGACAGAGCTTCCGGCGGCCAGACCGCCAAGGATGGTGTCATTTGTGGAATATCCGGAACGCACATTGACGCCTGTCGTCGCGTACATGGTCTCGTTTACGGCTGCGATGGTGAAGCTGCTGGCTGCAGGAGCAGCCGGAGCGGCAGGCTCGGGCTTTTTCGCCATCTTGGTGTCATATTTGAGGACCTTGGCGGAAAGGATCGCCTGGGTAATGTCAGGAATGACGGCAGCGTCCACGACGGATCCCGTGATGATGAAGACTTCGTTCTGTGTGGAGAAAACGGCCTGATAGACGTTTACATAGTGCTCATCCGCGACAGCCATGTCGGGAAGTTCTTCTCCGTTCGACAGATGCTCGACCGTAAGAGAGTTCGCTCCGTCGCTCAAAACGATCCATTTTGTCGGATCTGTCACTTCCTTCCAGTTCTCGTTGGGAAGATCGATGGAAAGGACGCCGTCCTGTGAAGTGAATGTCTCTGCGCTGGCCGGTGCGGCGATGCAGAGAACAGCAGCGGCTGTCAGGGCAGCCAGAAGAGATTTTTTCATGGATTGCTCCTCCTTTTGATGTGTGATTGCTTTCCGCACCTTCTATTAAGAACAGGGCGGAAAACATCCGGAAACAGATGCGGGCATCTGTTCCTTCACGGTATTATATCATAAACACTCCGTATCAACAATCGTCATCAGCTTGATTTCTGTTTTCTTATAAAGTATACTTCTACAAACTGGCTTTGAAATCATTCATTCCGGGACTTCTGAAAGGTTTCCGGAGTGAAAATCGCTATATATTCACAGGTCCGGCTCTGATGAAGATACGGTCAGCTCATGATCTATATATTGATACATAGAACTTGACAAAAAATCGACAATCACGATACATATATTTTCTGGAGCAGTGATCTGATGGAAAACTGCCGCAGAATAAACGGAGATTTGTATATATGACAGAAAAAAGAAAGACAGGCCGCCTCCTGTGGGAGTTCCTGAAAGGGAGCAGACGATATTTCGCTGTCGGCATCCTGTTCGGACTCGGCATGATCGCCTGTGATATGCTGATCCCCCAGATGATCCGCATCGCCGTGGACTCCTGTATCGGAAGCGAACCGCTGCCGGGCTGGGTGGCCGGGATCGGCGGTGCCGGACTGGCAGAATGGCTGAGAAAAGAACTCTGGGCGGCACCCGCCCTGATCGCCGTCACAGCCGCCGCCGGCGCACTTTTCCGATGGCTCTCCACGCTGGAAAACGCGAAGGGCGGGGAAACGCTGGTCTGTTCCATGAGAGACCGGCTTTACGCTCACATCGCCCGCCTCCCTTATGCCTGGCATATGGACAATGCCACCGGCGAGATCATTCAGAGATGCACCAGCGACGTGAACGTGATCAAGGAGTTCTGTTCCGAACAGCTCTACAATCTGGTGCGCATAACCCTGATGATCCTGACAGGGCTGGTTTTTATGGCGTCCATGCATATTCCGCTGACACTGGCCGCGCTGGCCTATGTTCCTGTGATCGTCGGATATTCCTCGGTGTTTCACGCGCGGATCCGGGATCAGTTCCGGGAATGCGATGAAAACGAGAGCGTTCTGTCCACCATCGCCCAGGAAAACCTGACCGGTGTACGGGTGGTAAGAGCCTTCGGCGCGGAAGAGCGGGAGGAGGAGAAGTTCCGGACTCAGAACCATATCTACACCAATGCCTGGATGAAACTGTGCGGCTATCTGGCAGTCTACTGGGCTCTCGGAGACCTGGCGAGCGGTCTTCAGGTGCTGACCGTTGTCCTGCTCGGCGCCTGGTTCTGCGTAAAGGGAAACATGACGGTGGGCAGCTATCTTGCCTTTATTTCCTATAATAATATGCTGGTCTGGCCCATCCGGTCGCTGGGAAGAATGATCTCCGAGATGAGTAAATCCGGGGTCTCCCTGAACCGGATCGCGGACATCCTGGAGGCGGAGGAGGAGAAGAGTATCCTGATCCCGGAGAGCGGAAATGAACAAAGGGCTCCGGGAAACGATACGGGGATGGCGCAGGATGCCTCCGAAAATGATACTCTGCCGGCGCAGGCTTTGTCCGGAGACATCTCATTTGAGAACGTCAGCTTTCATTTCGGTGCTTCCACGGTGCTGAAGGACATCTCCTTTACGGTCCCCGAGGGCGCGACCGTCGGTATTCTCGGCAGCACGGGCTGTGGAAAATCCACGCTGATGTACCTGCTTGACAGACTGTATGAACTGCCCGAAGGCTCAGGAACCATCCGCATCGGCGGCAGGGACATCCGGTCGATCCCGATCCGGCAGCTGCGGAGCAGCATCGGATTCGTGATGCAGGAGCCCTTTCTGTTCTCCAGGACCATCAGGGAGAATATCTGCATTGTCTCCGGAAACGATCCAGCGCTGCTTGCGAAAGCTTCTGAGATAGCGCACCTGACAGAGACGATCCGTGAATTCCCGGATGGGTATGATACGGTCGTAGGCGAGAGGGGAGTCACACTGTCCGGAGGGCAGAAGCAGAGAGTCGCCATTGCCCGCATGATCACGCAGAAGGCGCCGGTCATGATATTTGATGATTCTCTCTCCGCGGTGGATGCGGAGACTGACATTCTGATCCGACAGGCGCTGCGGCAGCATATGCAGGGGGCCACGGTCTTTCTGATCTCTCACAGGATCTCTTCCCTGATGCATGCGGACTGCATCTATGTGATGGATAAAGGACGCATTGCACAGCAGGGGACGCATGAAGAACTGCTGAAAAGAAACGGGCTGTACGCGGAAATATTCGCGATGCAGTCCCTGAATGAAGAGGAGACGGGAGGGGAAGCGATTGGAAGAGCATAACAGCAAAACAGTGCACCTGCCGTTTTTCGGTTTTCCCATCCTTGGGCCCTATATCAGGCCGTACAGGGGGATCCTGATCCGGATGATCGTTCTTGGAGCGGTCGGCGGCCTGATCGATATTCTGCTGCCCTTCTTTCCCGACTATGCCATCCGGCTGTTCATAGAACCCGGGACAACGGAGGGAATGGGCCTGTTCCTCGCTGCCTATCTGGTGCTTCTGCTGGTCCAGATCCTTTCAAACGGGATCTCGGCCTACGCTTCCTGCGAGATGGAGCTGTATATCGGCAGGGACATGAAGAATGCCGCCTTTCACAAACTGCAGGAGCTTTCGGTCTCCTATTATAATCAGAACAGCGTGGGTTCCATGCATTCCAGAGTCATGAGCGATACGGACCGCATCGGGACACTCATTTCCTGGAACGTGATGGACGGCGTGTGGAACCTTTCCTATGTTGTCGGGGCCGTGGCAGTGATGCTTGCTCTCAGGTGGGATCTTGCACTGTGCGTCATCGGGATCATCCCTCTGACAGCCCTGTTTTCCGTGTGGTTCCAGAAAAGGCTGATCGAGACCGGGCGGGAGATCCGGGAGACCAATTCCGCCATTACCGCCGCGTTCAATGAAGGGATCACGGGCGCGACCACCATCAAGACCCTGACGCTTGAAAAGGAAATGGACGGGATGTTTTCCGGCAAAACGGGACATATGAAGCAAATCTCCATCCGGAACGGACATCTGCGGGGCGCTTTCATGGCCCTCATCTCTTTTTCCGGTTTCATGGCGCTGGCGATGGTCCTGTGGCGCGGGGGCGCTCTTTCCAGGGAACAGCTGCTTCAGATCGGAACGCTGTCCATCTTTATGTCCTACGCCCTGGGGCTGATGGAGCCGGTTCGCTGGGTGGTCAAGGCGTTTTCGGATTTTATCACCGTACAGGTGAACATAGAGCGGTTCCACAGGCTGATGACCAGTGTGGCGGATGTACAGGACACCGCCGAGGTGAAAGAGGTCTACGGAGATTCTTTTTCTCCGAAGAAAGAAAACTGGGAAACCGTGAAAGGGGACATCCGGTTTGACGATGTTACCTTCTGTTATCCGGACGGGAATGTAAACGTTCTGGAACATTTCAGCCTGGATGTTCCCAGGGGAACGGCCGTTGCCATCGTGGGAGAAACAGGAGCCGGAAAATCCACGCTGGTGAATCTGGTCTGCCGTTTCTTTGAACCTACGCAGGGACGGGTGTTGCTGGACGGGAAGGATCTGCGGGAGCGAAGCCAGCTATGGCTGCACAGCCAGATCGGTTATGTGCTGCAGACGCCGCACCTGTTCTCGGGGACGGTTCTGGACAACCTGAGATTCGGCAGACCGGACGCCTCCATGGAGGAGATACGTGCGGCAGCCCGGCGTGTAGGCGCGGACAAGGTGATAGCGCGGCTTGAGAACGGCTATGATACGGATGTGGGCGAAGGAGGCAGCCGGCTTTCCGCAGGAGAAAGGCAGCTGATCTCATTTGCGAGGGCGCTTGTCCAGGACCCTGCGATCTTTGTCCTGGATGAGGCGACATCCTCCATCGACACGCTCACGGAGGCTGCTCTGCAGCATGCCCTGGAAGAGGTGATGAAAGGGCGCACTTCCTTTATGATCGCGCACCGTCTTTCCACCATACGTCACGCGGATCTGATCCTGGTGGTGCATCAGGGGCGGATCACGGAACAGGGAACGCACGAAGAACTGATGCAGAAGCGCGGAAGATATTATCATCTGTATCGAAGACAGCACGAGCTGGAAGCAGTGGAGGCAGGCAGCTGCTGATAAATGAGCATACAAAAAAGGACTGTGACCAGTCCTTTTTTGTATGGTGTTCCTCAATTGTACAGTTCAGTAGTCTCACGCCTCAGAAGTACAGGAGTGATCACTTTGTGGACCGGAGTACCGGAGACATTTTCCCCTTTTTTCTGCCGGTTGATCTTGTCGATCAGCATACGGACCGCCTCCCGGGCGATCCTGTCGATCTGCTGGCCGACCGTGCTGATGGAGTAGATGGCCTCCTGGGCACTCGGAGAATCGTCAAAGCCGACGATCCTGTAGGTATC
>CACZSG010000280.1 GCA_902783665.1 uncultured Lachnospiraceae bacterium
ACTCGTCGCAGGCAGCCTGCATGATGGCAACACGGCGGCTCATGGTCTCATAGGACATGTGACGCGGGAAAGAGATATGTACGAAGGTATCGCATCCCAGCTCATGAGCGGTACGGATGATCAGATATCCACGGGCAACAAAGTCGTTGTTGCAGACAAGGTCTGCTGCGCTTCCGATCTCCGGAAGGTCTTCATGAGACTCACCGGCGATGCAAAGGATGTCAGGTCTTCTTTCTTTGATCTGGCGGAAAGCTTCGGTGGTTCCCGGGATAGCCTGGTTAACGATGATG
The DNA here is from genome assembly GCA_902783665.1 of uncultured Lachnospiraceae bacterium. Taxonomy (GTDB): domain Bacteria; phylum Bacillota; class Clostridia; order Lachnospirales; family Lachnospiraceae; genus Choladousia. The sequence continues at coordinate 291 of CACZSG010000280.1, forward strand.
GCTTTCATATCCGGGTCATCGGAAAGGTTTACGATGGTCTGGATGGTTGTTTCCAGTTCCTCTGTGAAGTTGTCCGGATAGATGGCCAGAGTGACTCTGTCCTCTCCGTACATTTCCTGGAAGGCTTCCGCGCCGCGGCGGTCATCCTCGGACTGTGAAACAGATCCGGTTACGATACCAATGTGATAGTCGCCGGCTTCTCCAGCCTCTTCAACTTCAGCACCGGTTTCCTCTTCCGCTACTTCTTCGCCAAGGTCGATGGTCTCAACGCTGGCCGCAAATGCGGATACTGCCATGGAAAGGCCAAGGGCAGCTGCAAGGATGGGACTTAAAAACTTTCTCATTTACAAATTCCTCCTTCTTATGAAGTTTTGATAAAACTAAACATATAAATATTACATCTTATTCAGCAGTACGTCAATAATTTGTTTCTTTAACGCATATATGTCATGTCGTTGATGAATATGATGAATATAATAATAGTCACTTCATATAGCGATAAACGGTTTCTCTACAGGCATCCGGACCTGCGATCATCTCCCGCAGCATTCCTTCGATCTTCTTTCCCAGGCCGTCTTTATAGAGATTCGTGAAAAAGATCGTCTCATTCGATAAAACAGGTTTCAGCTGGTCCTTCAGGCTGGAAGGATCTCCCCATTTTACGTCAGCCAGCTGTCCATGCAGTTCTTCCGCCAGCGGATCCGGAGCAAGCTCATAAGGCCGTCCCTGGTCATCGACACCCATCAGGTACCGCAGATAGCCGGCTATTCCAAGCGGTATGGCCGTCAGGCTTTCCGCTGTTCCGAAGCGTTTCACATAGGACTTTACTGTCTCTCCGAAGCGGACACCCAGACCCTGGGATTCATCCGTGCACAGGCGCAGATTGGTGTCCCCCAGGTACCTGTTCGGGAACCTGTCCTCGAACAGCTCGTCGGTAAAGGCCTTGGGCGAGATGATCTCCGGAGATTCAATGACCGGCATTCCCTCTGTGTAGGCGACCATTTTCCCCATTTTCAGGATGGCCGGATCCTCAAGCAGTTCCGCAAATAAATCGATACCCCATACCACGCCTAGCGGCCCCAGGGCGGAATGTACCGGGTTCAGGCAGGCGGTCACCTTCATGCGCTCCGCCTTATTGACCGTATCCCTGTCTGCCATATACACGCCGTACCCTTTTTCCAGGGCGGGCCTTCCATTCGGGAAGCTGTCCTCAATAACGAGATACTGCGGCTTCTCTGCATTTACGAAAGGCGCGATATACGTCCGTTTCCCCGTCGTTACGGGCTGCATGTCTTCTATGCCGAGGGCCTCAAGATCAGCGGCGATCTCCGTGGAAGGCCTTGGCGTGATCTTGTCGATCATGGTCCATGGGAAGGAAATGCGGCTGCTGTCGCCAATGTAGGACAGGAAGCCCTCTTCTACATAGCCTCTCGCAAGCCACTCCTGCGCCATCGTTGTAACGGAGGTTTTCAGCAGATCCCCGTTATGTGAGCAGTTGTCCATGGATACCAGAGCCAGCGGAGCCGCGCCGTTTTTATATCTTTCATACAGCATGGCTGTCAGGATGCCCATGGCGCCTGTCACTTTTTCCGGTCCGTTCTCTATATCCGAAAGCACATAGCCGAGCCAGGTCCCGTCCGTCTTTTTCAGCGCATATCCTTTTTCGGTGATGGTGAAAGAGACCATCTGCAGGCTGTCGGACGTAAAGATCTGTTTCAGTCTGCCCCAGGCGGCAGGATCCGCGGAAGCTGCCTTTACAGCTTCTGCAAAGGAGCCGAGAACACGGTTCTCTCTGGTCCCGTCCCCCTTCAGGATGACGCTTAAGGCCAGGTTGTCAAACGGTGTATAGATACGGTCGACAACATCATAATCGAAGGTTTCAATACAGGTGAGTCCCCGGTCCAGTGCCCCTTGGGACAGCAGCCCGTCCGCGATTCCGCCCAGGAACACGCGGAAAATGTTTCCGATTCCGAAATGAGCCCATACCGGCGCTTCCTTGGCCTTTTGACAGGTTTCCTGAACATCATAGGCCGGCAGCACGATGCCGGCTTCTTCCCAGTCTTTTGTTTCTCTGATTCCTTCCAATGTGAGACGCATGGTCTGATGCCTCCTATTCTTCAAAAAAGGTCTCTCCCTGCCGGAGAGACCTTTCTCACTATAACGAAACCCTTTATTCAGTTCTTACGGTCTTGCCTTTCCGCAGTTCGCGCAGAAGTTGCCGGTGTTCACCTGACCGCAGTCCGGGCAGGTCCACTCAGCCGGAGCAGGTTTTGCTGCACCGCAGTTCGCGCAGAAGTTGCCTGCATTTTCCTGACCGCAATCCGGGCAGGTCCAGGTACCGTCAGCTGCCGGTGCTGCTTCTTCTGCCGGAGCTTCCTCTGCGGGAGCTTCAGCTGCCGGTGCTTCGCCGGGAACATACGGATCTTCTGCCGGGTCTACAATGGTATAATTGTCGAACTTGGCGACATCCGACATAATATCAGCCTCATCAGCCCAGTAGATCTGGTCTGCGCTCATGTAGACCGTCAGATAAACATCATCGCCGTATTCATTCTGGAAGCCAAGGTTCTTGGACGCATACCATGCATAGGCTGTTCCATCGTCATGCTTGTTGGAGATGTAAAGGATCCACTTGCTGCCATTGTCCAGGGTCTGCTCGGAAGCGCCTTCGGTTCCGTCTTCGAAATTACTGACAGCATATGAGTAATCATCATAATCGATCTCAACCTCAATATTGGCGTCATTTCCGAAATCAACAAAACCTTCCACACGCCCTCTGTCCGCGTCGGTGATGTAGATGGGGGCATCTGCAGACCCGCCTTCCGTATAGTTTACCGTGAATACAGGCAGATCCAGTGTCAGCAGATGCTGGAAGCTGTCGTCCAGGATCTTGATTCCTTTGTATTTACCGGCGCTCCAGTACGGCTCAATCGTCTCGTAGTGCATGGAACCGCTGACACGGGACACCTCAGCCAGAATAGCGTCGGACAGGGCCTGCACCCTGGTCTCCAGAGGCATCTTGCTGTCCAGACTGTCCAGCCTGATGCTGATGATCAGCTTTGAGCTCTTTCCGAATTCCTTTGTGGCGATCATGCCATAGGCCCGCTGGCCATCCGGATCGATTCTGGCAGCAGTCCCGTCGGAACCGTCCAGCAGGATCCAGGAATCATCCTCCGCTTCATTGACGAACTCTTCAAACGAATCACTTCCGGTAACACTGTAGCCGTACTGAATGTTGTTCTGATCGTCCAGATAGGTGGCTTCATAAGAACTGAAGGTGTCCGCCAGCGCTCCGTCCGGTCCCGGGAAGCAGAGAAAATAGGGCTGTGTATCACTATAGCTGGAAAAAAGAGAACTCGGATATCCGGGGAAGATGCATACTTCCGGATAAGACTCCTGGGTCAGGAGCCTGCAGTTAATGTATGAATACTGGGGCAGCTGTCTAAGGTAAACGCCTTCTTCGGCATTGGCCGTAACAGTGAACAGGGCCGCCGCTGCCAGTGCGGAAATCAACAGTTTCTTCATGGGTGTCTCCTTTCTGAAAGATCAACAAGGGTGAGTTTCTTTTAACTATGATTATACTGCACATAATATCCCTTATGCAAGAGAGATCTTTATGCTATTTGCCCTATTCTTTATATTTATCTGCCTTAACCCACAAAGATTTCCATTCACCTTGTCACATAAATAATTCTATTCAACTTGTACCAAATAATTCTACTTACCCTGTTCCACGGATTTGATATCCTCATTGGAAGCCTGTCTCAGGGAGTAGGTATCAAACGCCGGTTCCACAGGCAGCTGCATCTCCATCCGGCTGATCTTGTACAGCCTTACGGTTCCGCGTTCCATGTTCAGGTCGAAGACATGGCCGCCCTTCGTACGGTCCTTTGACAGAAAATGGAAATGCCATCCTGCCGCGTTGATCCCATCCAGATAATCCGGGTAGTAGATGCAGATCAGTGTTCCCGGAATGTTGTCGAAGAAGAATTCCTTCTGTGTCTTTTTCAGCACATCCTTCAAAGTGACGTGCTGGGACCGGTGCGCGGATTCCGAGCGGGCGGACACCTGCCGGAACAGGCCGTCTACCACGGCAATATGCATGCTGTTCAGTCCGAAACCTTCTTCCACCTTCAGAAGCAGCTGCTCCTTCAGTTTTTCAATATCCGTTATCTCTTCCAGCGGGAATTCGCGGCTGTCATGCATCTGTGCCACCGACGCAAACGGCACACCGGCATCGGGAGCCATTGCCGTGACGTCTCCGTCCTCGGACGCCTGGTAGCAGGCGCCGTCCACCATGATCATTTCCCCGTTGACATCTTCAAAGGTTCCAAGGCCCGCAGTCCCGTGCTTCTTCAGTTCTTCCACCGTGATGACGGAACGGGAATAGCCCATCATCAGCGCCTGCAGCGTGGACACCTGATACATAAGGTTCTCTTCCTTCTGCAGTTCCAGCACCACCGCCTGGTAAGGCGCAAGACGGATGCAGCCGTCCTTTTCTTCCAGCTGCGGCAGATTGTTCAGCAGCACCTTTGCGACAGGTGCTTCCAGGACCAGGTTTTCTTCCACGTTCTGATAGTTCCCGACAACCAGGATCCTCTTCTTTCCTTCCCGGATATAAGCCATCAGGTTTTTCTTTTCCCGGGAGACCGGGCGGAAGTTCCCATACACGAAGGTCTCGCGGTAAGGCTCCGACTTCCGCAGGGCAAGCATCTGCCTGTACCAGGAAAGGACCGAATCCGCTGCTTTCTCCTCA
>CACZSG010000281.1 GCA_902783665.1 uncultured Lachnospiraceae bacterium
ATGATTACGGGACCATCGAGACCAGAGGATACCGTCATCTGGTCATTTCGGGAAGCGAAGGAGCCGTGACGGCGGACAATCCGAAATGGTGCGGAATGGCCGGGCAGGCAGATAGATCAGAGTAAAACAGGACAGGGCAGATCAGAGCGGAAAATGCGGAACAGAGCAGTATAAAACAGAATAAAGTGTCATAAAGCAGAAAAGACAGGAACTGAAGAAAAGTTCCTGTCTTTTTCATGTGTTTCTGTATGGATTATTTCCGTATGAAAATTATTTCTCCAGTTTGAGCTCGGAAGCGCAGAATGCACATTTGGTTGCTTCAATGTTGACTTCGGATTTGCAGAACGGGCAGATCTTTGTGGTGGGAGCTGCAGGTGCTTCGGGTTTTTTCAGTTTGCTGGTAGCTACGTTCATGGCCTTGATCACAGAGAACAGGCAGAAGGCTACGATCAGGAAATTGATAATTGCCTGGATAAAATTGCCGACCATCAGCTGTGCATTTCCGACGGTGATGGAAAGATTTGTAAAATCTATACCGCCCATGATCATTCCGATGATAGGTCCGATCACGTCATCAACAAGGGAAGTGACGATCGCGCTGAAGGCTCCGCCGACGATAACACCGACGGCCATATCCATTACGTTGCCGCGCATGACGAATTCTTTGAATTCTTTTACAAAGCCCATAAGAAATCTCCTTTCTTAATTAAAAATTGTTTTCATCATTATAGCATAGTAGCGTGATAAAATCTATGCTATAATCTAAAATTAAAAAAAGAAGAAGGAATAATCATGCGTTTTATGCATATCGCCGATGTACACCTGGGAGCGGCGCCGGATTCCGGCTTTGCCTGGAGCAAGGGCAGGGGCCAGGAGATCTGGGACAGCTTCCGGCGGTGTATCAATGAGGCAAATAAAAACAAAGTGGATCTGCTCCTGATCGCCGGTGATCTGTTCCACAGACAGCCGGGACGCTCGGAGCTTCGGGAAGTGAACTATCTGTTTTCCACGCTGGAAAAGACCATGGTGGTGCTGATCGCCGGAAACCATGATTACCTGACATCCTCTTCCCCGTATCTTTCTTTTCCCTGGAACCGGAATGTGGTCTGTCTGTTCGAGCCTTCCATCGAAAAGGTAAGGTTTCCGGAGCTGAAGACCGAGGTGTACGGACTGAGCTACCATCAGCAGGAGATCACGGCTCCTCTGTACAATGATGTGAAAGCAGAAGGCGGGGAGTATTTCCAGATCTTGCTGGCACACGGCGGGGATGCCCGCCATATTCCTGTGTCGAAGGATGCCCTTCAGAGTTCCGGATTTGACTATATCGCTCTGGGACATATCCACAAACCGCAGGTGTTCCTGCCCGGAAAGGCGCTTTACGCCGGGGCCCTGGAACCGGTGGACTGCGAGGACACGGGGCCTCACGGATATATTCTGGGAGAAGTACACAGGAAAAAGGTGAGCGTCCGGTTCGTGGAGAGCTGTACACGGCAGTATCTGCGCGAGGAGATTGCTGTCGCGGAAACGGATACGGCCTATTCCGTCCGGGAAAAGATCGCTGCCCTGCTGCAGAAAAAAGGAGAGCAGAACACCTACCGGATCAGGCTGACAGGCCAGCGGTCCCCGCAGTTCATCCCGAACACGGCGGAATATCTGAAATGCGGCCGCATTCTGGAAGTATCGGATGACACCATCCCCTATTTCCATATAGAGCAGCTTCGCAGAGAATACCAGGGCACCCTGATCGGAGAGTATATAGAAAGCTTTTCCGGCAAAACCCTGTCCCAGACGGAACAGAGAGCGCTTAGATACGGGCTGGAAGCACTGCTGTATTCCAGAAGCCGTTAGAAGCGGCAGCGCCGCGGCATTCCGGAAACGGGCAGCTGCGGCAGCGCTGAAAAATTGAATGAAAACGGAACTTCAGATCAGGAGGTTTTTATATCGTGGAAATTCTTGAACTGGAGCTGAAGCACTTCGGGAAGTTTACCGACCATAAAGTGTCTCTTCAGCCCGGTGTCAATATTATATACGGCAGCAATGAATCAGGTAAATCGACCATCCATGCCTTTATCCGGGCCATGCTGTTCGGATTCGGGAGCACAAGGGGCAGAAATTCCAGGGTGGACGAGTATCACCTGCGCCAGCCCAGGGAGAATCCGGGCTATTTTGCCGGAAACATGCGCATCCGGGAAAATGGGGAGATCTGGCTGATCGAAAGGAATTTTGAACGCCACAACAGATCCCTGCGTATCTGGAACGAGACACGAAAGGAAGAGGCGGCCGATCCGGAACAGGTCCTGCAGACACTGCTGGGAGGGCTTGGGGAGGCCGTATACGGAAATACCATGTTTGTCCGTCAGGCACATATGGAGACGGATGAGGAACTGATGGAGGAGCTGAAGCGGTTCACGGTGAACGTGGATACGGCGGCCGATCAGAACACGGATGTGTCGGCAGCCCTCCAGTCCCTGAGAAAACGCAGAAAGAAAGCAGAACAGAAACGGCGGGAGGAAGAGAACCGGATCGGGGCACAGATCGGAAACAGGCAGGAGCAGGCAGACGAACTGAAACAGCAGCTGGAGGAACTTCGTGCCCGGGAGCGGACGCTGTCCCAGCCTCCCGGAAGAGAGATACCAGTTTCCGGCTCCAGGTATGCGGACCGACGCCAGACCACCTTTGAGCCGGAAGAACATGTAGCTTCGGGAGGCAGGTACCGCCTGATCCTGGAAATCCTGCTGGGACTTGCCTCCCTGCTTTGCCTGCTGGGCGCTGTCGGTCTCAGAACCTTTTCCATACGGGTGTTTCTTGGCGTGTTCAGCGGTATATTCCTTTTGTGCATCATCCCGGTGCACCTGCTGATGGACAGCCAGGAGGAAGAGGATGGCACGGAGGACACCGGCGGGGCGGATACCGCCTCCGGGGATACAGCCTGGAAGCTGTCCGTCCTGCGCCAGGATATTTCCGGGAAAGAGTCTGAATTCAGGAAACTGAACGGAGAACTGGAAGTGCTGTACCAGTCCGATGAGAACCTGAAGACGGTCACCACGGAGATCGACGCCCTAACCCTGGCGATGGACCGGATCAGTGAATTGTCGGCCACCATCTTCCATGAGTCAGGCTCACAGCTGCGGCACAGGGCATCCGAGATCCTTTCGGACCTGACGGACGGCAGATACAGCAGACTTACTTTTGACGAGCAGATGGAGATCCGGGTGCTGGAGGACAGCCACTGGCTGTACCTTTACGAGCTGAGCTTCGGGACCATGCAGCAGATCTACTTCGCGCTGCGGATGGCCGCGGGGGAAGCGCTCGCTTCCGGAAAAAACCTGCCTCTGGTTCTGGACGAGCCGTTCGCCATGTATGATGACGACAGGCTCAGATGCTCCCTGTCCTGGCTTTCCCGCTGCGGACGGCAGGTCATCCTTTTTACCTGCCAGAAGCGGGAGCGCGAGATCATGCAGGAGGCCAGGTAAGCGCCTGTATCCTGTAAGGATGTTTTGGCTTCCGGATGTCAGGATTCAATGGACAACAGGTCTGTAACCTACTATAATTAGATTCAGCATGGCATTTCCGGACGAAGGGATGATGTGAGTGTCGGCGCAAAAACCTAAGACACAAAAGCGTGTTCAAAAAGGAGGACATACACATGACGATTTATGTTAACGCGGCAGCCTGCCGGGACGGCAGCGGGACCAAGGAAGCACCTTTCAGGACTATCACCGAGGCGGCGAAGATCGCACAGCCCGGCGACGTGGTCAGTGTCGCGCCGGGCATCTACAGAGAATATGTCGATCCGGTGAACGCCGGCCTTGAGGACGCTCGCATCACCTACCGCAGTGAGGAACCGCTGGGTGCAGTCATCACCGGCGCAGAGGTGGTGACAGGATGGAAACCCTACAAGGGAACCGTCTGGACTGCCCGTGTTGACAACGGCGTTTTCGGTGACTACAACCCCTATACCACGCTGATCCTCGGGGACTGGTACAGCGGCCCGTTCGTCTACCATACAGGCATGGTCTATCTGAATGATCAGCAGATGTATGAAGCCGTAACGCTGGAGGAGTGCCTGAAGGGGGAAGTGCATCTTCCTTCCTGGGATCAGGAGAATTCCGTGTATAAATGGTACACGGAGCAGGACGGAAACGAGACGGTCCTTTACGCGAACTTCCAGGACAAGGATCCGAACAAGGAAAAGATCGAGATCAATGTCCGCAGGAACTGCTTCATGCCTTCAAAGAACGGTGTGAACTACATCACGCTGCAGGGATTCAACGTAACAAAGGCTGCCACAAACTGGGCACCGCCCGCCGCCTATCAGGACGGAATGATCGGACCGCACTGGTCCAAGGGATGGATCATCGAGGACTGTGAAGTCAGCAACAGCCGGTGCTGCGGCATCTCCCTGGGCAAATACTATGACGAGGCGAACGATCACTACTTCACCTTCAAGCATGTCAAGAACCCCACCCAGATGGAACGTGACGCCGTGTGCCGCGGCCAGTACCACGGATGGCTGAAGGAAAATGTCGGAAGCCACATCGTGCGCCGCTGCAACATCCATCACTGTGAGCAGACAGGCATCGTCGGCCGTATGGGATGTGTGTTCTCCATCATCGAGGACAACCATATTCACCACATCAACAACATGATGCAGCTGGCAGGCGCTGAGATCGCAGGCATCAAGCTGCATGCCGCCATCGATGTGATCTTCCGCAGGAACCACATTCACCACACCACCATGGGCATCTGGTGCGACTGGCAGGCACAGGGAACCCGTATCACGCAGAACCTGCTGCATGACAACTACGTGCCGAAGGGATCCACGGCTTCCCAGTACGGTATGGTCAGCCAGGACATCTTCATCGAGGTCAGCCACGGCCCGACACTGATCGACAACAATGTGATGCTTTCCCACAATGCGCTCCGTCTTCCCACCCAGGGCGTGGCAGTGGTGCACAACCTCATTCTGGGAGCGATCACGGCGGTAGGATGCCACACGGACCATCCGGGCATGGACAGCCAGCCGCGCTATACACCGTACCATATTCCGCACAGGACAGAGGTGGCCGGTTTCATGACCATCCTTCACGGCGACGACCGCTTCTACAACAACATTTTCGTTCAGGCCTACGATCCCTCCGAGATCATTACCCGGGAGATCGAGAACAGGGAAGTCGGCACCCATGTATTTGACGATTATCCCACCTATGAAGAATGGATCAGCCATTTCGGCATGGACCAGCCCTTCATCAGCATGCGCGACACGGCGGTCTATCATTTCGCCCATCTTCCGGTCTGGTCCGAGGGCAACGCCTACTTTGCCGGCGCAAAGGCCTGGAAGAATGAGAAACATGCCCTGATCGACACGGAGCATGAAGTAAAGGTGCAGCTGAAGGAGACTCCGGACGGCTGCGTGCTTGAGACGAACCTGTACGATCTGCTCGGGGACTTCAGGGACGGCCTCATCAATACGGACATCCTCGGCTGTGCCTTCGAGCCGGAACAGCCCTTCGAGAATCCGGACGGCACGAAGATCCTCTTCGACAAAGATTACTTCGGAACACACCGCAGACCGGAAACGGTTCCCGGACCGTTTGCGTGCGGAGAAGAGGCAAAGAAGGTCCTCTGGTAAGAAGTGAAACTGAAAATCAATGTGCATCGGGATCCGGCAGTGTCCGGATCCCGGTAAAAGGAGATCAGAATGGAATACACGATCACGAACGGAATGCTGACGGCAGTTATCTCGGATGCCGGCGCGGAGCTTCACTCCCTGAAAACGGCGGACGGAACGGAATATATCTGGCAGAGGGACGCTTCCTTCTGGAGAGATTCCGCACCGAACCTGTTTCCCTATATTGCCAGGCTGACAGAAGGGAAATATGTTCTGGAAGGAAAGCAGTATGAAATGAAGATCCATGGCTTTGTGAAGTACATGGTGCTGGAAGCTGAGGAAGTGCAGAAAGATGCCATCACCTTTGTCCTTCGCGCGGATGAGCGGACGAAGGAACAGTTCCCGTACGAGTTTACCTACAGGATGACCTACCGCCTGCAGGGCAGTACGCTGGTCATGACCACCCGGGTGGAGAACAGGGACGAAAGACGCATGTTTTTCGGCGTCGGCGGACATCCCGGCTTTAACGTGCCGATGGAGGAAGGCCTGACTTTCGAAGACTATGTTCTGGAATTCTCCCAGCCCTCCGTGCCATGGCGCGTGGGCTTCAATGAAGACCTTGGGATCAACGGCGAAGACAGAGTCTATCCCCTTCAGGATGACAGAAGGATCCCGCTGAAGCACGGTCTGTTCGACAATGACGCCGTCGTTCTGAAACATGCGGATCATCAGGTGACGATCCGTTCGGACAAAGGGTCCAGAAGTGTCACGGTCTCCTATCCGGACTTCATGTATGTGGGCTTCTGGCACAAACCGCATTCCGAAGCGCCTTATGTATGTGTGGAGCCGTGGTCGTCTCTTCCTTCCCGCAGCGGGATCACGGAAGACCTGTCACAGCAGGCGGATCTGCAGCACGCGGACCCGGGCAGGACCTGGGAGACCACCTGGAGTATCACAGTCGCATGAAAAAAGCCCCGGCCGTCAGGACGGGGCTTTGCAGCAGATCAGGCTTTTTCAGGTTCCGGGTAATCCACGCCGAAGGTCTCGACCGTCATGGTGCGGATCTTCTGCGGCTGCATGGGACGGTCGCGGAAATCGGTGGGGGTCTCTGCGATGTTGTTCACCACATCCATTCCCTCGATCACTTTTCCGAAGGCTGCATAAGCGCCGTCCAGATGCGGGGCTGCCTGGTGCATGATGAAGAACTGGCTTCCGGCAGAGTCCGGATGCATGGCACGGGCCATGGAAAGAACGCCGGCTTCATGCTTCAGACTGTTCGCAAAACCGTTCTGGGCAAATTCTCCCGGGATGGAATAGCCCGGGCCGCCGGTGCCGGTGCCCTGGGGGCATCCGCCCTGGATCATGAATCCCCGGATGACGCGGTGGAAGATGAGACCATCATAAAAATGCTTCTGGATCAGGCTGATGAAGTTGGCGACGGAATTCGGAGCCGTCTGCGGGTACAGCTCCGCTTTGATGATGCTGCCGTCTTCCATGGTGATGGTTACGATGGGATTTTGTGTCATGACTGTTCTCCTTTTTAAAACTTTTTCAGTACCATAGCACAAAAACGGAGATTATGCAATCTGCTTCGGAAAGAGAGGAGACAGCCATGCGGGTCCTGATCACCAGCCGGAAACAGTGGGAAGATATTCCGGAAAAGCTGAAAACACCGGAACTGACCGTCATCACATCCCTGCCTGAGATAGCCGCGCAGTGTCTGGATACCGGCATCTTCTGCATCGGTCTTGAGCCGGAGGGGAGCAGCCGGTTCTTTCCCCATGTTTCCTGCGTGGTGGACTCACCGGATTCTCTGGATGATGAGACGGTGGAGACGATGCGCCGCCGTTTCCTCGGCCTGCCCGTCCGGGTGGGAGAAACGGGACGGCTGCTGCTTCGGGAAGGTCTGCCCGGAGACTTTGAAGTCTTCTCGGAAGCCTGCCGGGAAGCAGACAGGACAAGGAAGACCATTTTTCTGGACGACAGCTTCCTGCGGGACCAGGAAGGCTGGAATTCCTACATAGCCTGCGCATACAGCCTGTTCGGAACAGGCTATTATACTGCAGTAACTTCAGACCGGGAAACAGGGCAGGGTCAGGTGATCGGGTTTGCCGGTTTTTCCATGCCTGCCGGGAAAGCGGATTCCTGTGTCCGGATCCTTGTGCCGGCAGAAGGCCAGCCTCCGGAGGAATGCTGGGAACTGGGCTATTATGTCATCCCTGCTGCAAGAAGACAGGGATACGCTTTTGAAATGTGCCGGGAAGTCATCCGGCTTGGGATCAGACAGGGAGCACCGGGCATCCTGGTGCGGTACGCAGCGGATCATCCGGCGTCTGCTGCCCTGGCTGAAAAGCTGGAAAGGAGCATCAGATGAAAAAACTGACCATCGGGATCCTGGCGCATGTGGACGCGGGGAAGACAACGCTGTCCGAGGCGCTGATGTATCAGAGCGGCGGAATAAGGAAACTTGGAAGAGTGGACCACGGGGACGCTTTTTTGGATACCTTCGCCCTGGAGCGGGAACGCGGGATCACCATATTCTCAAAGCAGGCCAGCCTGAAGTTCGATCAGTATGATCTGGAGCTGATCCTGCTGGATACCCCGGGGCATACCGATTTTGCCGCCGAAATGGAGAGAACCCTGCAGGTGCTGGACTACGCGGTTCTTGTGATCAGCGCGGCCGACGGCGTACAGAGCCATACCGAGACACTGTGGGAACTGCTGGGACGATATCAGGTGCCGGTCTTCCTTTTTGTCAACAAGATGGACCAGCCGGGCACGGACAGAAACCGGCTGGCAGAGCAGCTGTCACAGCGGCTGGATGCCGGCTGTATCCCCATGGACCAGCCGCTCGACGACGCGGCATGGGATGCGCTCGCCATGTGCTCGGAGCAGGCCATGGAAGAGTACCTGGAAAAGGGAGACGTAGAGAAGGAGACCATCAGAAAAATGACGGCAGACCGGACACTGTTCCCGGTCTGCTTCGGAAGCGCGCTGAAGCTTCAGGGCACGGATACGCTGGTCCGCCTGCTGGCGGATTATACGATGGAGCCTGTCCGCCCGGAGGAATTCGGGGCCAGGGTTTTCAAGATCTCCAGGGATGATCAGGGAAAACGCCTGACGTGGATGAAGATCACCGGCGGATCGCTGAAGGTAAGAAGCACCATCGGCTTCTCTGAGAAAGAGGCGGCCGGCGAAGACGGACAGGATGCCGTCAAAGCTGACCCGGAGAAGGTGGACCAGATCCGGGTGTATTCCGGGGCGAAATATGAGGCAGTTCAGGAGGCGGCAGCAGGGGATGTCTGCGCGGTGACCGGGCTGACGGCCACCTATGCCGGGCAGGGGCTCGGAACACAGCGCACGGCCTGGCAGCCGTACCTGGAACCCGTTCTGACCTACCGCATCACGCTCCCCATTCTCTGCAATACGGCAGATGCCCTGTTAAAACTTCGCCAGCTGGAGGAAGAAATTCCCGAACTGCATATTCTGTGGAACGAATCTGCCCGGGAGATCCATGCGCAGGTGATGGGGGAAGTGCAGATCGAGATCCTGAAACGGATGATCAGGGACAGATACGGGCTTGAGGTAAGCTTTGACACAGGCAGCATTGTCTATAAGGAGACCATCGCATCTCCCGCGGCAGGCGCCGGGCATTTCGAACCTTTGCGTCACTATGCCGAGGTCCACCTGATGCTGGTGCCGGGGGAACCGGGCAGCGGCGTACAGGCGGAGTCCGCCTGCAGCACGGATATGCTGGCGACAAACTGGCAGAGGCTGATCATGACCCATATCCTGGAGCGGGAGCACGCAGGGGTCCTGACCGGCTCCTCGCTGACGGACGTCCGCGTCATCCTGACGGCAGGCCGTTCCCATCCGAAGCACACGGAAGGCGGAGATTTCCGGCAGGCCACCTACAGAGCCATCCGCCAGGCCCTGCGGAAGGCGGAGAATGTTCTGCTGGAGCCCTGGTACAGATTCCGGCTGGAGGTACCGCAGGAAAATGTGGGGCGTGCCATCTCCGATATCCAGCGTATGTGCGGAGAATTCGAAGGCCCCGAAACAGAGGGGGACCATGCTGTTCTGACGGGCAGAGCGCCTGTCTCCGAGATGCACAGTTACCAGATGGAGCTGACTGCCTATTCCCACGGACTGGGGCGTCTCTCCTGCATGGTGGAAGGCTATGCCCCGTGCCATAATGCGCAGGAAGTGCTGGCTCAGACCACCTACGACCCGGATACGGACGTGGATAACCCCTGCGGCTCGGTCTTCTGTTCCCACGGAGCCGGATTTGTGGTGGACTGGTCCGTGGCGGATGCCTACATGCACATCCAGGACCGCGCCATCTACGGCAGCGCTCAGGAGGAAATGCAGGAAGAAGCAGAAGAAGAGATCCCGGTCATGACGGGCATGCCCTCCGGCGGTGTGGATTTCAAGGACCGGTTCCACGACGAGGACGAGCTGAAAGCCATCTTTGCCCGGACCTACGGGAAGGATAAGGAAGAAGAAAGCCGGAGCCGCTGGAAAAGGCAGCACCGGACACAGGAAAACCGCGTCAGATCTGACAGAGAGACAGGACGTCCTGTGAAAAAAGAAGCCCCGATGAAAGAATATCTGCTGGTGGATGGCTACAACATCATCTACGCCTGGCCGGAACTGCGCGTGCTGTCGGAGAGGGACATCGGCTCCGCCAGGACAAAGCTGATGGACGAGCTGTGCAATTACCAGGGCTTTACACGGCAGACAGTCATCCTTGTATTCGATGCCTACCGGGTGGAAGGCCATCCGGGAGAGATCTTCAAATACCACAATATCCATGTCGTCTTCACAAAAGAAGCGGAGACGGCGGATCAGTACATCGAAAAGACGGTTCGGGAGATCGGGCATACGTACAAGGTGACAGTGGCCACCTCGGACGGGCTGGAGCAGGTCATTATCATGGGAGAAGGCGCGCACCGCATGTCGGCGGCCGACCTGAAGGATGAGATGAAGTATGTACAGGAACAGATCCGCGAAATCGCCCAGCAGAAAAGGCCGGCCAGCGGAAAACAGTTCCTGTTCGATACGCTTCCGGAGGAACTGGCCCGGCAGATGGAGGAGATACGGCTGGGAAAAAAAGATGATTCCCCTGCCGGAGATGACTGACAAAAACCAGACCTTAAGGCTGTTTCCGCCAGTGGGATATTCAGTATCTTATCATAGAGTAGCCTATGCCCACATGGGTCTCGATGAGCGGTCTGTCACTGCCGGGATCACCGATCTTCTTGCGCAGAGTTGCCATATGGACTCTGAGAGAGACCAGGTCTGTCTCAAGAGCGCTGCCCCAGATTTCATGAAGGATCATCGAGTAGGTGAGCACTTTTCCCGTATGAACGGCGAGCAGTTTCAGCAGCTTATACTCCGTAGCGGTCAGGTGGATCTTCTGACCGCTGCAGGTGACCTGGGCCGCCTCAAAGTCGATCTGCAGTCTGCCGTTCGTAAAACTGAGGCTTTCCGGGGAATCCTGACGGACATAGGAAGATCGCCGCTGGGCGGCCCTTATGCGGGCCATCAGCTCATCTGTTGAAAACGGCTTGGTCACATAATCATCCGCTCCGGCGTCAAGCGCCTGGATCTTGTCGGAGTCTTCGCCCCTGGCACTGATGACAATGATGGGCATCTGAGACCAGGAACGGATGCTTCTGATGATCTCCGTCCCATCCATGTCCGGAAGCCCCAGATCCAGAAGGACCAGATCCGGTTTCCTTGAAACACTCTGCAGGATGGCGTCTTTTCCATCTGCAGCGCTGATATAATTGTACTGGTGAACTTTCAATGTGGCAGAGATCAGGTTTCGAACAGACTGGTCGTCCTCCACGATCAGAATCAGAAATGGATTCATGTTTCATTTCCTTTCCATAAGGGCAGAGTGAACGAGAATACAGTTCCATGAGGAACATTGTCGTGGACGCTGATCGTTTCCCCGTGGGCTTCGAGAATGGACCTGCACAGATTCAGGCCCAGGCCGAGACTGCGGCTGCTGTCTGCTTCCGCTTTTTTCCCGACATAGAACAGATCAAAAATATGGGGCTTATCCTCCGGTGAGATGCCGGGCCCGTTGTCAGAGACGGAGATGATCACTTTCCCGTTCTCTTCCCTGTCACTGACCAGAATAATGGTATCGTCCGGTGTATGCTTCACCGCGTTGCTGATCAGGTTAGTCAGGACCTGCAGAATCAGGGTGACATCCATCATGGCGACCAGACAGCTGTCATCCGGATCCAGAAGGATGGTGTGGCCGCTTTTATGCCGCTGCGCGTGGGAGACAGCAGCTTCAAGCACATCCGACACGATCTCACCGTCAGGATGAATGCCGACACTCTGCTCCAGGCGGGTGATCGCCAGAAGGTTTTCCACCAGGTCGATCAGCCATACGGAATCCTGGTAGATATCTGTGTAGATCGTCTTTCTTTCCTCAGGCTGGAAGAGTTCTTCATGGTCCAGCAGATTGGCGGCATTTCCGGATATGGAAGTGAGCGGTGTACGAAGATCATGGGAGATGGAACGAAGCAGCTGCGAACGGAACTGCTCATTCCTGGCCACGATCTGTGCGGCTTCCCGCTCTGTACGGTTCTTTTCGCTCTCCAGCGACATGGCACAGGCGCTGATCAGGGAGAGCAGGATATTCTCCTCAAAAGGTTCAAGCTTTTTTGCGGAGGCTTCAACCGCGACAATGCCGTAGATCCCGCCTCCGGTACGCACTGCGAGAAACTGCCGTCCCAGCTCCGGGAACTGGCGGGTCCCCCACCCGGTTCGCTGCTTGTGGTCCAGCGTCCACCGTACGGCGTTCTCCTCTTCGGCTGAGAACATTTTTCCGACGATGGGGTCCCCGCTGCCGGTTCCGGAAGCAGCGTCTGTTTTGATGGAAGGGACTGCCTCATCAATAGCCTCAGGCGGGTAAAACATGATCTCGCGCCCCAGAAGTTCTTTCAGACGGATCACCGTGATCCGGATGATCTCGTCCCTGCCCTGCGCACGCTGAAGTGCCTCGGAAGCATTCAGCAGGATCCGTGCCTGCTCTGCATTCATCGAGGCCTGAAGGGTGCTTTCTTTCATTTTTGAAGAAATATTACCGGTAATCACGGCGGCGATCAGGGATACAAGGTAGGTCACCATGTAATCCGGATCGTATACCAGAAGAGAGAACCGCGGATTAATAAACAGGAAATTGAACAGGAGAATATAAAGGACGGCCGCAAGCACGGCATAGAACCGTTCGGCTGTAAGCGCAGCAGTTATGAGAACGGCCAGAATGTAGACGGTGACAATATTGCTGTTGCTGTAACGCGAACGGTCGATCATGACCGACAGGAGAGTGGCGCCGCCCATGATGCCTGCCATAATGGAGAAGTCCTGGACGCGGTGCCTTCGGACAGTTCCTGTGTCGAGGACAGAGGGTTTCAGTGCGACGGAAGCATCCGGTATGATATGAACATCCACATCCGGGAGTGCCCGGACCAGACGGTAAGCCGGCAGATGGCGGCGGAAGAGGCCTGCGGAAGGACCGCTGAAGCCGATGAAAAGGTCGGTCACGCCCGTTGTTATGGCGTATTCCGTGACAGCTTCCAGCACATTGCTGTGGGAAATGGTTTCTACAACGGCTCCCAGGGAGACCGCGAGGGCCATGTTGGCCTGTAAAGAGCCGGTCTCTTTTGCGGATCTGCCGGTATCTACGTAGAGGGCAGTCAGAAAACAGTGGTTCCCGGCCGCGAATCTTGATGCGCTGCGAAGGACCTTCCGGTTACTGGGCGAGGCCGACAGGCAGACAAGTACGCTGCGTTTTTCGTTTCTGAATTCCTGTTCCGTATTCTGCATGGGAACCTCCAGGGGGTCTGAACAGTGGGCGGGGTCTGGGAGGATTATACCATAAATGTCGCGCTGATGCATTCAAATGCGAAACATCCGATGCAGCTCCTCGTTTTTTCCTAGCACAAGCATGTTATTCTCCTTATACAGGACCGCGTCATGCGGCGGATTCATCGTCATCTTTCCGTTGCGGATCCCCAGGATACTTACGCCGTACCGCTTCCGCACATCAATCTCGTCGATCCTCTTTCCGTCCCATTGGTCGGGGATTTTTACTTCATAGATGGAGTAGCCGTCAGAGACGTCTATGTAGTTCAGGATATTGTCCGAACTGTAACGGATGGCAGCCCATCCCGCCATCTGACGTTCCGGAAAGACGACGGCATCCGCTCCGTTGCGCAGCAGGAACTTCTCCATGGTGGAGCTGGTGGCGCGGGAGATTACCCTGACAGCGCCCAGCTCTTTCAGGAGCGACGTGATCTCCAGCGCTTCAAGAAACGAGTCGCCGACTCCGACGAAACACAGATCGAAGTCTCCGATTCCTAAAGAACGAAGGAAATCCTCGCTGGTGGCATCGCCGATGCGGGCGCTGGTGACTTCGTCAAGGATCTGTTCGATCCGTTCCTCATGCCTGTCCACCGCCATCACGTCGTAGCCCAGTTCCATCAGTTTTCTTGCAGTATATTTGCCGAAGCGGCCCATGCCGATCACAAGTACGTTTTTCATCATATATACCTCTCTCATCCAATCATTATTTTTTCTTCGGGGAATCTGCCCGGTGAATTCCTTCTGTCTGTCAGAACGGCATAGGCGAGGGTAAGTCCGCCCACGCGTCCGAAATACATATACAGGATCAGCAGGATCCTGGACGCCGCACCCAGGGACGGCGTGATGCCCAGGGTAAGTCCTACAGTGCCCAGGGCGGAGGCTGTCTCAAACATGCAGTCCAGGATGGGAAAGCCTTCCCATGTGCAGATCAGGATACTGCCTGCCAGAAACAGGGCAAGGTAGAGGAGCATTAAAGTGAATCCGGTCTGAACTGTCTGAAGGGAGACGGATCGGTCCAGTGCGTGCACGCTCTTTTCCTGCCGGATGCTGCTGAAGACACTTACAAGGATGACAGCCAGTGTGGTTGTCTTCAGGCCTCCCGCGGTGGACCCCGGACTTCCTCCGATCAGCATCAGAACGATCATCAGCAGCCGGGAGCCTTCCCCCATCTTTGTCAGATCCGCCGTATTGAAACCGGCCGTCCTCGTGGTCACAGACTGGAAGAGGGCGTACAGGATCCGGTCCTTTACCTGCGCTTCCCTGAAATCCGCCGCGAAGAAGAAAAGGGCGGGCAGCAGGATCAATGCGCCGGAAGTCAGAAGGATGATCCTGGTCTGAAATTTCATTCTGTTCCATCTTCCCCGGGTCTTCAGAATATCCTGCCAGCTCAGGAATCCGAGTCCGCCGGAAATGATCAGCAGCATGATAACGACATTCAGCAGTATATTGCCGTGATATCCGGTAAGAGAGGAGAAGGCCTCCTGTTCACCGAGAAGGTCAAAGCCCGCATTGCAGAACGCGGATATGGAATGAAAGACGGCTTTTTTCATGCCCCCGGTAAATCCGTATGGCTTTGTAAATACCGGCAGCAGAAGAAAAACTCCGGCAGCTTCTGCAGCGAATGTAAAAAAGAGCATGAATCTGGTGAATCTGATGATGCCGCCCAGTTCGGGGGCATTTATGGCATTCTGCATCAGGTCGCGCTGGCGAAGACCGATCTTTTTCCCCGTAAAAATGGAAGCAGCGATGATGACGGTGATGACGCCCAGACCGCCAACCTGGATCAGGAACAGGATCACGCTCTTTCCGAAAGGTGTCCAGAAGGTGGCCGTGTTCCGGGTGACCAGACCTGTTACGCACACAGCTGAGACCGAGGTGAAAAGCGCGTCCAGATAAGAACAGCTGCCGGCTTCCCGGGTGGAGACGGGCAGATACAGAAGAAGACTTCCCAGCAGGATCACGGTGATAAAGCTGGCGGTGATGATCCTGAAGGGGGATATGGTTTTAAACCATCGGCGCATATATATGAGCATGTTCTTTCCTTCCCGTGACAGCGGACTGTCAGTTTTTATATGGTATTTATGCAGACAGTATGACACGGGAGAAATAAAGAAGGGATTAAGATAAACCGGAGGGTATTAAGATTGTATGAAAATGGGGAAGGGCTTCTGTCTGTGGAAGGCGGGGAAAGTTGCACAGGAAGGTTTTTTTTGTTATGATGTTCAGGTACAGTTTTATCCCCGCCTGGTGCGGGAGTTCAGTCAGGAGAGTGAAGCGCAGAAAGGGTTTCGTGCGGATCTGCGGGTAAAATGCCGAAGAAAACAGAGAAAAAGACTCCAGAGAAGACAACCATTCAGGATATGGAAGAAAGACCGCTGCAGCGGGTCTCGGTGCGCGCCATGGTGGAATTTATCTGCCGCAGCGGAGATATTGACGACCGCTTCGCCTCCGGCATGGATGTGGAACTGATGCAGGAAGGCGGCCGCCTTCACCGCAAGATCCAGGGGAGGATGAAGGGCGACTACCGGGCCGAGGTGCCCCTTGCGTACGAGAAGGACTGCGGAGATTACATCCTGAAGATAGAAGGCCGCGCGGACGGGATCTTTACGGACGGTCCACTGACGGTGATCGATGAGATCAAATGCGTCAGGCGGAATATTTACACGATGACGGAACCGATGCCGGTACAGCTGGCCCAGGCAAAATGCTACGCGTATATCCATGCGCTGCAGCAGGGGTTCGATGAGATCGGTGTGCAGATGACCTACTGCCAGTTCGACACCGAGGAGATCCGAAGATTCAACGAGACGTTTTCTTTTCCGGAACTGGAAAAATGGTTTGCGGATGTGCTGGCCCGGTATGAAAAATGGGCCGGTTTTCAGCAGAAATGGAGGCTGACCAGAACGGAAAGCTGCAGGGCGCTCACTTTTCCTTACCAGTGGAGGGAAGGACAGAAGGAGACGGCGACCGGCGTATACCAGAGCATCCTGCGCGAAAAGATCCTGTTCATCCAGGCACCGACCGGTACCGGAAAGACGCTTGCCACCGTTTTTCCGTCTGTGAAGGCGGTGGGAGAAGGGCTGGCGGAACGCATTTTCTACATGACAGCCAAGACCATTACCAGGCAGGTGGCGCAGGAGACGTTCATGCTGCTGAAAGAGAGAGGACTGCGCATGAAGGTCCTCACGCTTACGGCAAAAGAGAAGATCTGCCTGCAGGGACAGACCGAATGCAATCCGGTCAGCTGCCCGTACGCCTGCGGACATTTTGACCGGGTGAACGATGCTTTGTTCGAACTGCTGTCAGGGGAGGATGCCTTCGACAGGGAAACGGTGACGGCCCAGGCTGAAAAATGGCAGGTATGTCCCTTTGAGCTGTCGCTGGACCTGGCCCTGTTCGCGGACGCCCTGATCTGCGACTACAACTATGTGTTCGATCCCCGGGCCAAGCTGAAGCGCTTCTTTGCGGAGGGCGGACGGAAGGATTTTCTGTTTCTCATCGACGAGGCCCACAATCTGGTGGACCGGGGCAGGGAAATGTTCTCCGCCTCCATCTGTAAAGAGGATTTCCTGGCTCTGCGAAGGGAAGTGAAAGACCACAGCAAACGGATCTCCAGGGCGCTCTCCAGATGCAACCAGTATCTGCTGGAAGAGAAAAGGAGCACGGAACAGGTGGAGGGACCGCGCATCTGGAAGAGCATCGGGCTTCTGCCCGTCCATCTGATGAACCTCTGCGGATCGATAGAGGAATGGCTGGAGGAAGAACGGCTGGGAGAACATCCCCCGGTACCCCCCGAGATCTCGAAGCAGATCCTGGAGCTGTATTTTACCGTGCGTGCTTTTCTGGATGTCTGTGATGTCCTGGACGAAAATTATCTGATCTATTCGGAACTCTGTCCGGACGGACAGTTCATGGTACGCCTGCTCTGCGTGGATATTTCGGGAAGACTGCAGGAATGCCTGGACCAGGCCAGGTGCACGGTCTTTTTTTCGGCGACCCTGCTTCCTGTCAGATACTATAAAAGCCTTCTCTGCGCGAAGGAGGATGTATACGCCGTATATGCCCGGAGCGTCTTTGACCCGGCAAAACGGCAGGTGCTCATCGGTTCGGATGTGAGCAGCCGCTATACGGGCCGCGGTCCGGAACTGTACCAGCGCATTGCCATGCATATCCGGGAGCTGGCCTCTGCCAGACAGGGAAATTACATGGTCTTTTTTCCGTCCTACAGGATGCTGCAGGACGTGGCCGCATACTTTGAGGATGAGGAGGAAGACGGCCTGTCCGTTCTCTGCCAGAGTCCCGGCATGAAAGAGGAAGACCGGGAGCGCTTTCTGGAAGCATTTGTCCCGGATGATCACAGGACGCTGCTGGGATTCTGCGTCATGGGCGGCATTTTCGGCGAAGGGATAGACCTGAAGGAGGACCGGCTGATCGGCGCCGTCATCGTGGGGACCGGCATTCCGCAGATCGGCAGCGAGCGGGAACTGCTGAAGCAGTTTTACGACAACAGGGGCGAGGATGGCTTTTTCTATGCCTATCTGTGCCCCGGCATGAACCGGGTGCTGCAGTCCGCAGGCAGAGTCATACGGACGGAGACGGACCGGGGCATCATCCTGCTGCTGGATGAGCGGTTCACCCGTTCAAGGTACAGAAGCCTGTTCCCGGCGGAATGGACCAGGATCGCGGGATGCACGGCCGGGACGACCCGACGGCAGGCTTCCCTGTTCTGGGAAGAACAGAGGGATCCCTTCGGCCAGGGTGCGGGACCTGAACGGCAGGATAACTGAGATTCGGCCCGTTTCCCGCGGGATAAAGGATAAAAGGAGTCAGGCATGAGTTTTACACATCTGCATGTCCATACAGAGTACAGTCTGCTGGACGGTTCAAACAAGATCAAAGAATATGTGGCCCGTGTAAAGGAACTCGGGATGGACAGCGCTGCGATCACGGACCACGGCGTCATGTACGGTGTCATCGATTTCTATAAAGAAGCGAAGGCGGCCGGGATCAGGCCTGTCATCGGCTGCGAAGTCTATGTGGCTCCCGGGTCCCGGTTCGACAGGGAGTCGGGCGCCGGTGACGACAGATATTACCATCTGATCCTGCTGGCCGAGAACAATACAGGATACGCCAACCTGATGAAGATCGTCTCGAAAGGATTTGTGGAAGGCTTTTACTACAAGCCCAGAGTGGATATGAAACTTCTGGAGGAGTATCACGAGGGCCTGATCGCCCTGAGCGCGTGCCTGGCCGGCGAAGTTGCCAGACTGCTTTCCCGCGGCCTTTACGAGGAGGCCCGCGAGGCGGCGGAAAGGCACAGAAATATATTCGGGAAGGACAATTATTTTCTTGAACTTCAGGACCATGGCATCCCGACGCAGAAACTGGTGAACCAGCAGCTGCTCCGACTCAGCAAAGAGCTGGATATTCCGCTGGTGGCTACCAACGATGTGCACTATACCTATGAAGAGGACGCCGCCCCTCACGATATCCTGCTCTGCATACAGACCGGCAAGAAGCTGCAGGACGAAGACCGCATGAGATACGAAGGCGGCCAGTATTTCCTGAAATCCGAGGAGCAGATGGCGCAGCTGTTTCCGTTTGCGCCGCAGGCGCTTGAAAATACGTGGAAGATCGCACAGCGCTGCAACGTGGAGATCGAATTCGGCGTGACAAAGCTTCCCCGGTTCGACGTCCCTTCCCCCTATACGGCCTGGGAATATCTGAACAAACTCTGCCGGGAAGGCCTGGAGCGCCTGTATCACAGAGAAGAGGATGAAATGGCTGCTCTCAGGCAGCGCCTGGATTATGAGCTGTCCGTCATCAGGACGATGGGGTACGTGGATTACTTCCTTATTGTGTGGGATTTTATCCACTATGCCAGGGAACACGATATCATGGTGGGCCCGGGCCGCGGCTCTGCCGCCGGAAGCCTTGTGGCCTATACGCTTGGCATCACCCAGCTGGATCCCATCCGCTACAACCTGCTGTTCGAACGTTTCCTGAACCCGGAACGTGTATCCATGCCCGATATAGACGTGGATTTCTGTTTCGAACGCAGGCAGGAAGTCATCGATTATGTGGTCCGTAAATACGGAAAAGACCGGGTGGTCCAGATCGTCACCTTCGGTACCCTGGCGGCGAGAGGCGTCATCCGGGACGTCGGAAGGGTGATGGACCTGCCCTATGCGCTCTGTGATACGATCGCCAAGATGATCCCGCAGGAACTGGGCATCACCATCGACAAGGCGCTGGAGATGAATCCGGATCTGAAGACGGTCTACGAGACGGATCCCAAGGTAAGGGAACTGATCCAGATGTCCAGGCGCCTGGAGGGACTTCCCAGACATACGTCCATGCACGCGGCCGGCGTTGTGATCAGCCAGAAGGCCGTGGACGAGTACGTACCTCTTTCCAGGGCGGCGGACGGCACCATCACCACGCAGTTCACCATGACCGCGCTGGAGGAACTGGGCCTTCTGAAAATGGATTTCCTGGGGCTGCGCACGCTTACGGTGATCCAGAATGCCGTGCATATGGCGGAGAAGAGTACCGGAAAGCATCTTGACATGATGCAGATCGACTATAATGACACCGCCGTCCTGGATTCCCTGGCCACCGGCCATACGGACGGGGTGTTCCAGCTGGAAAGCAGCGGCATGAAAGGCTTCATGAAGGAGCTGAAGCCCAGAAATCTGGAGGACATCATCGCCGGTATTTCCCTGTACCGTCCGGGCCCCATGGACTTCATCCCGAAATATATTAAAGGAAAGAACCATCCGGAAAGCATCACCTACGACTGCCCGCAGCTGGAGGCCATTCTGGAACCCACTTACGGCTGTATCGTGTATCAGGAGCAGGTCATGCAGATCGTCCGGGATCTGGGCGGTTATACGCTGGGAAGAAGCGACCTGGTCCGCCGTGCCATGTCAAAAAAGAAGGCTTCCGTGATGGAAAAGGAACGGAAGAACTTCGTCTACGGAAACCAGGAGGAGGGGGTTCCCGGCTGTATCGCCAACGGCATCTCCGAGGAGACTGCCAACAAGATCTTCGACGAGATGACGGATTTTGCCAGGTATGCCTTCAACAAATCCCATGCGGCGGCCTATGCCGTGGTTTCCTACCAGACGGCTTACCTGAAATATTATTATCCGGTGGAATATATGGCTGCCCTGATGACTTCGGTCATGGACAATGCCTCGAAAGTTGCGGAGTATATCTTCAGTTCCAGACAGATGGGGATCCGTATCCTTCCCCCCGACGTCAATCTTGGAGAGGGAAGCTTCAGTGTGGACAACGGAAGCATCCGCTACGGCCTGTCCGCCGTCCGCAGTATCGGCCGTCCTGTGATAGAAGCCCTGGTACGAGAACGTGAGTCAGGCGGACCCTATACCAGCCTGAAGAACCTGATCGAGCGGGTGGACAGCCGCGACTTTACCAAACGAACCATAGAGAATCTGATCAAGGCCGGGGCCCTTGACTGTTTCGGCGCAAACCGCCGCCAGCTGCTGATGTCCTACACCCAGATCATGGATGAAGCCGCGAGAGAGAAGAAAGTCTCCATGACCGGACAGATGTCCCTGTTCGATCTGATGGGGGAAGAGGAAAAGAAGGAATACGAAGTTCAGCTGCCGAAGGTGGAGGAATTTGAGAAGGAACAGCTGCTGGCCTATGAAAAAGAGGTGCTCGGGATCTATATCAGCGGACATCCTCTTGAAAAATATGAGTCCATGTGGAAGAAGAGAATCACCAATGTGACCGCCGATTTTGAGATCGATGAGGAAACGGGAGCCGCGAAGGTGGCCGATGAGAGCCGTGTCGTGGTCGGAGGAATGGTTACGGGCAAGACCGTGAAGTACACGAAGACAGGCCAGCCGATGGCCTTCCTTACGCTGGAGGACCTGGTGGGCACGGTGGAGATCGTTGTCTTCCCGAAAAGCTACGAGAAATATAAGAACCTGACGGAAGAGGATATGAGGATCTTCGTCCGCGGCCGGGTCAGCGCGGAGGACGAGAAGGCAAGCAAGGTGATCTGCGAGTCGATCGAAGCCTTCGGAGAGCCTTGCCGTGAACTTTGGATCCAGTTTGCCGACATGGACCTGTACAGGCAGCAGGAAGAAACGCTCTTTTCCATGCTGCGCAAGGCGCCCGAAGGGGCGGACGAGGTCGTTCTCTATGTCAAAAAAGAACGGGCGGTCCGCCGGATGGGCAAAAACTGGAATCTGCAGGCGGGACCGGACCTTCTGCAGGCCCTCGGCGAAAAGTTCGGCGGCGACAACATCAGACTGGTAACGAAATGAACTTTATGGTATAATATGATGAACCGAATCTCAGCTTTTTCAGGGAGGCGCATATGGCAAAAGAAGTAAAGACAATCGGAGTTATGACCAGCGGCGGAGACGCGCCCGGTATGAATGCGGCCATCCGTGCCGTTGTCCGTAAGGCAATCTCCAATGGAATGAAGGTCAAGGGCATCTATCAGGGCTACCGCGGTCTTTTAAATGAAGAGATCACAGACCTGTCCGCCAGGGACGTTTCGGACACCATCTCCCGCGGCGGAACGATACTGTATACAGCCAGATGTTCGGATTTCCGGACTGCGGAAGGGCAGGACAAGGGCGCTGACATCTGCAGAAAACACGGAATAGACGGCCTGGTGGTCATCGGCGGCGACGGTTCCTTCGCGGGGGCCCAGCAGCTTGCGGCCAGAGGGATCAACACCATCGGCGTGCCCGGTACCATCGACCTTGACATTGCCTGCACGGATTACACCATCGGTTTCGATACGGCAGTCAATACGGCCATGGATGCCATCGACAAAGTCCGCGATACATCCACCTCCCATGAACGCTGCAGTATCATTGAGGTAATGGGCAGAAATGCCGGCTACATCGCTCTGTGGTGCGGAATTGCCAACGGCGCGGAGGATGTTCTGCTGCCGGAGCAGTTCGATTTTGACGAACAGAAACTGATCGACAACATCATCCACAACCGGAAACGGGGCAAGAAGCATCATATCGTCATCAACGCGGAAGGCATCGGACATTCCACCAGCATGGCGCGGCGCATTGAGGCCGCTACCGGCCTTGAGACAAGGGCAACCATCCTTGGCCACATGCAGAGAGGCGGAAGCCCCACCTGCCGGGACCGTGTTTTCGCCACCATGATGGGATCCTATGCGGCGGATCTTCTGAAGGAAGGAAAATCGAACCGGGTGGTCAGTTTCAAGAACGGACAGTTCGTGGATTTCGACATCGACGAAGGCCTGAACATGCAGAAATCACTGGACGAATACATGGTCCGCGTCAACAAGGCGATGACAACGTAACAGCAGAACCGGCCCGGAAAGGAGGACTGAATTCCCGGTATGATCATTACCAGCACAGCGAACAGTCAGGTGAAACATCTGCTCCAGCTGCAGAAAAAAGGGGCTCTTCGCAGGAAAGAGGACGTATTCCTGGCGGAAGGCCCGAAGATGTGCCTGGAGGCGGACCCTGCCGATCTTGTTCAGGTGTATGTGTCCGAGGAATTCTGGAAACACGGCGCGGATGTGTGGGGAGAACACAGACCGCGGCCCGTCCTGCTTTCAGATGCGGTCTTTCAGGCCGTGTCCGACACGAAGACCCCGCAGGGGATCCTCTGTGTGGTCAGGCAGAAACATTACGAAAAAAGGCAGCTGCTTGGAGAAGGCAGGCCGCTGCTGCTTATCCTGGAGCATCTGCAGGACCCGGGAAATCTGGGGACCATCCTGCGCGCGGGCGAGGGAGCCGGTGTTACGGGCGTCCTCATGACGGAAGACTGCGTGGACATCTACTCACCGAAGACCATCCGGTCCACGATGGGGGCCGTGTTCCGCGTACCGTTTGCCTACACACCGGACCTTTCAAAGGACCTGGAGTGGCTGAAAAGCCTTGGGGTAAAGCTGTACGCGGCACACCTGAAGGGAGCGAAAGCCTATGACCGCTGTGATTACACGGGCGGCAGCGCGTTCCTGATCGGGAACGAGAGCAGAGGGCTTTCGGAGCAGACCGCTATGGCCTGCAGCGAGCGGATCCTCATTCCCATGATGGGAAAAGTGGAGTCGCTGAACGCCGGCGTTGCTGCTTCCGTACTGGTCTACGAGGCGGCCAGACAGCGCCGGACTGCCGGTCTGTAAGTGTTCCGCCAGGTACTGTACAGCAGGTATTTTTTCTGGTATTTGTCACTGCCAGGAACTGGTGATACGCAGACGCAATGAATCGATAACAATGAAAAAAGTGTTAAATTTCCGGGGTTTCTATTGACAAAACGAGGGGACGGCATTACAATGGGCCTGTATTTTGGTTAACAAATGTGTAACAATTAGTAATAAAAACGTTATCAAAGACGGCCGTTTTTATGCAAGTAAAGGGGCGATTTATATGAAAAAGAAACAGATTCTTGCGGTAGTTCTGGCAGCAGCTTTTACAGCTTCCTTATTCGGATCATTCGCGCATGCTTCCGAGACGACACCGGAAACAAACGAAGCAGGGCTTCCCATTGAGACCGAAGCACCTGCGACTGAGGCGGCACCGGAGACCGAGGCACCGGCGCCTGCGGAGACTGCGGCTCCGGCTGAGACCGAGGCAGCGGCAACCGAAGCTGTGACCGAGGCACCTGCTGAAACAGAAACAGAGGAAGAAGTCCAGAGCGAGACGGAGTTCAATCAGCATCCGGAAGCTCATATCTCCCTTCCGTATGACGACCCGGATATGTGGTGGCAGCTTGTCATGCCGAATCCGGCAGCTATCGATACGGGTGTCAATATCCG
>CACZSG010000282.1 GCA_902783665.1 uncultured Lachnospiraceae bacterium
TCCCCGAACGCGGAAGCAGCCAGAAAGGAAGCGGTCTCACCGCGCTGCTCACCGCCCATGCCGTCGAACACGGCATACCAGACCGGTCTTTCCGGTGAAAAGACAGTGCTCTCGGGCGCCAGATCCTTGTGATTTTCTGGGAGTGCCTGTCCGTCTGCCCACAGATTATCCTCGTTGTTGGTTCGGACAAGCCCGGTGATGCACATTTTTGAAACATATATTTTAGGCGTATTCATTCCATATCTCCATCCTGATAATATTAGCATGTTTCATCATCTCTGCCGTCTGATATGAAACCGTTCAATTCAGCTTTCAATACCCGCCGCCATTTTCGGAGGCAGCGGACTTTTTCGGTTAGTGTACCACAAAACGGGCAGATTTGAAAGATTCCGCTTACAACTGCCAATTCCATCCAACCCCCTGCCAATTTCAGCCATGGGAATACAGGCCCTTCCCGGGTATAATTGTTCTGAAAGACGAATATCCCGGAGGTTTTTATGCGGTACGGATACTTTGACAATGAAAGAAGAGAATATGTCATCGACAGAGTGGATCTGCCGGTTTCCTGGACCAATTATCTCGGCGTGAAGGAAATGTGCGCAGTGGTAAACCATACGGCGGGCGGCTATCTGTTCAGGGGGTCCCCGGAATATCACCGGGTCACCAGGTTCCGCGGCAATGCGGTGCCCATGGACAGGCCCGGCTTTTATGTGTATCTGCGCGATAACGAGGACAGGGACTATTTCAGCATCTCCTGGCAGCCGGTGGGGAAAAGTCTTGAGGAGGCTGTTTACCGCTGCAGGCACGGACTGTCCTACTCCGTGTGGGAGTGTGAGTACAAAGGGATAAAGGCATCCCAGCGGATGATGATCCCGCTGGATGACGACGCGCTGCTTTGGGATGTGACTGTCCGGAACGACAGCGGGCGCGAACGCAGCCTCAGTCTGTTTTCTTATCTGGAGTTTTCGTGGCACCACATTATGATCGACAACCAGAATTTTCAGATGAGCCTGTACTGTTCCGGGTCTTCCTTTGAAGACGGAATCATCGAGCACGATCTGTTCTATGAAGAGTTCGGTTACCAGTTCTTTACGGCTGATTTTGATCCGGACGGGTTCGACTGCCTCCGGGATGTGTTCCTGGGAACGTATCAGACGGAGAAAGATCCGCAGGCCGTCATCCGCGGAAAGTGCAGCGGTTCCTTCGAGAAGGGCGGCAATCACTGCGGCAGCCTTCAGAAGGACATCCTTCTGGCGCCGGGGGAGACCAGACGGTTCATCTTCATGCTGGGTGACGGCGACCGGGCCCGGGGCAGGGAAATAAGAGAAAAATACAGGGACCATGGTGCTGTAGACAGAGCCTTCTCAGAGCTGGCGGCTTTCTGGGACAGAAAGCTGGGGGCCCTGCAGGTCCGCACGCCCAGCGAGGCCATGAATACCATGCTGAACATCTGGACGCTCTACCAGTCGGAGATCAACGTCATGTTCTCCCGGTTTGCCTCGTTCATAGAAGTGGGCGGCAGGACCGGCCTGGGCTACCGGGATACGGCCCAGGATTCCATGACGATTCCCCATTCCAACCCGGACAAGTGCCGGGAGAGGATCCTTCAGCTTCTGAAAGGGCTTACAAGTGCCGGCTACGGTCTGCACCTTTTCGAACCGCGGTGGTTCGAGCCGGAGAAGGAGGGTGAAAAGAAACCCTTCCGGTCCCCCACGGTCGTTCCGGGTATCAATAAAAAAGACATTATACACGGGATAGAGGATGCCTGCGCGGACGACGCGCTGTGGCTCATCCCCGCCATTACGGAATACATCCGTGAGACCGGGAATCTCTCCTTTGCGGACGAACCGGTCCCCTACGCGGATTCCTCCGTCTCGACTGATCCGGCAGCCGCGCCGGATACCGTCTATGAACACATGAAACGCATCCTGGACTTTTCCGCGGAACAGGTGGGGGAAAACGGGATCTGCAAAGGCCTGCGGGCGGACTGGAATGACTGCCTGAATCTTGGCGGTGGGGAGAGCGCGCTGGTATCCGAGCTGCATTACTGGGCCCTGTCCCACTTTATCGGCCTGGCAGAGCGGCTGGGGCGCCGGGAGGACGCTGCCGCATACGCGAAGATGCGTGAGAAAGTGGGGAAAGTAATCAACGATGGGCTCTGGGACGGCGGATGGTTCATCCGGGGCATCACGAAGAACGGCAGGAAGATCGGAACGAAGGAGGGCGCGGAAGGAAGAGTCCATCTGGAGAGCAACGCCTGGGCCGTCCTTAGCGGCGCAGCCGACCGGGAAAAGGGCCTGAAGGCCATGGACAACGTATACGGGAACCTGTTCACGCCGTATGGAATCATGCTGAACGCGCCTTCCTACACAAAGCCGGACGACGATATCGGCTTCATTACAAGAGTCTACCCGGGCGTGAAGGAGAACGGGGCGGTCTTTTCACATCCGAACCCCTGGGCCTGGGCCGCGGAGTGCGTGCTTGGCCGGGGAAACAGGGCCATGGAGTATTACAACGCGCTCTGTCCTTACAACCAGAACGATCTGATAGAGATCCGCCAGTCGGAGCCCTATTCCTACTGTCAGTTCATCATGGGAAGGGATCATACCGCTTTCGGCAGGGCCAGGCACCCGTTCATGACCGGGTCGGGCGGCTGGGCCTACTTCTCGGCGACACGATACATGCTTGGAATCCGGCCGGATTATGATACACTGGAGATAGATCCCTGCATTCCGGAAGAATGGGACGGATTCAGTGTCCGAAGGATATGGCGCGGCGCGGTATATGAGATTGAAGTGGTCAACCCGTCGCACGTATCGAAGGGCATCCTGTCCCTGACCGTGGACGGGAAACCGGTGGAGCGCGTTCCGGCGCTTCCGGCAGGAGAACATGTGCGAGTGAAAGCTGTCATGGGGTGAATGCCTCCGGGAAAAGAAGGAAAACCTACGGATGAATGATGAACGGATGAACCGGAAAAGAAAAAACAGGCCCAGAAGGCTTACATCGGGAATGGTCAAGGTCATTCTGACCTGCTGGATCATTCCCTATCTTGTGCTGTCCGCGGTGCTGGTGCGTGTCTCTGTCGACCGGAGCGCCAGTCAGGCAGAAAATACGCTGCGTTCCTCCATGGAAAGCGCCGGCAGGATCGTCATGGGGAACCTGAACAATGCGATAGAAGATTCCAGGCAGGCTTCCTACGACGGCATTATCAAAAAGTCCTATGAGACCTTTCTGAAGGACGGCGACGAGAGCGCCATGCACAGGACGGTGACGGAATATCTGAACGCCACCTATAAATTTTCAAAGACCATCTCCAACACCATTCTGCTGTACGGGGACAATGTGCAGATGGAGTATTATACCTACAGCAACGTGGCCGGGGCGACCTACGCCAGCATCGAGGAGTTCAAGCGGGATACGGCCGAGGCCGTGCGTCTGACTGCCAGGGACCTGGACACTAAGACCAGGCTGATCTGCCTTTCCGGACACATGTATGTGGTGCGGAACATTGTGCTGAGCAATTATGAGCCGTTTGCGACATTCGTGATGGAA
>CACZSG010000283.1 GCA_902783665.1 uncultured Lachnospiraceae bacterium
CGGCATGAACTTCGTTATGGAGACCGCTCCGGACCCGACAACAGACGTAGGTGTACCGGGCGCACAGGCTTACATTCTTGAGCATGTTCCGGAATGGGTAGAGAAATACGGCACAAACTCCGCTTACTTCTGCACCAACGACGCTCATACAGAGCCGCTGCTGAAACAGCTGCTCGAGTACGGCGGATACTTTATCGAAGCTGACCTTCCGTCCCCGCTGATGGGTTATCCGGGAGCTCTTGGCCTTGACCTGACTGAGGAAGCCGGAGACTTCGAGAAGATCCTTGCCAAGGTTGAATCCGCCATCGTTGAAAAAGGCGGCGCAGGCAGATTCGGTACATGGGCATATTCCTACGGCTACACCGTATCCGCAGGTCTTGCACAGCATGCGATGAACGTGATCGACGGCGTTTCCGAGCTGGACAACATCGACGATATCGCGAAAGCATACCAGGTATTCTCTCCGAAGGCAGCATGGAATGGTTCCAACTATACCAATGCTGACACAGGCGTGAAGATGGACAACGTATTCCTTGTATACCAGGATACCTACATCATGGGCGATCCGGGCTACTACATGGGATCTACCGATATCGAAGTTCCTGAGAAATACTTCACAACGAAGTAAATAGAAAACGATAAAGGGTGAACAGGGGGGCAGCGTTCGCGGCTCCCCTGTTCCATGTAAGCAGGCGTGAAAACAGCATCACGCAGTCTGGTTTGCACAGAATACGAATTAGGAAGGCAGTTTTGTATGAATGAATCGAACACGCCCCTCCTGGAGCTGAAAAGTATCCAGAAGGATTTCTTCGGGAATCAGGTCCTGAAGGACATCAATCTCACCCTGCACGAGGGCGAAGTAGTCGGCCTGGTAGGTGAAAACGGCGCCGGAAAATCCACGCTGATGCGCATTCTGTTCGGTGCGAATATGATCAGGGAGACCGGCGGGTACGGAGGAGACGTTCTCCTTGAAGGAAAAGTTGTTAAATTTCAGTCTCCGTTTGACGCGATCGAAGCAGGAATCGGCATGGTGCATCAGGAATTCTCCCTGATCCCGGGATTTACGACGACCGAAAATATCCTGCTGAACCGCGAACCGACAAGGAAAAGTCTGATCGCTGATGTTTTCGGTGATCGTCTGAATACATTGAAACGCGGCGAAATGGACGAGCAGGCCGCGAAAGCCATTGAACTGATGGGCGTTGACATTGACCGCAACATGATCATCAGCGACATGCCCGTAGGACATAAGCAGTTTACGGAAATCGCCCGCGAGCTGTCAAAAGAACAGCTGAAACTTCTGATCCTGGATGAGCCGACCGCCGTCCTGACGGAAAAAGAAGCAGAAGCGCTGCTGGCATCCATCCGCGGCATGGCTTCCCGCGGAATTGCCATCATCTTTATTACGCACCGTCTGCAGGAGATCCTCGCGGTGTGCGACCGTGTGGCAGTGATGCGCGACGGACGCATGGTAAGTGATGTTCCTGCCGCCACCACCGATGTGACCGAGATCACAAAGCTGATGGTAGGAAGAAGCGTGGAGAGCGCCGCCGGCACCGAGCCGGTACGGGACCATTCTTCCGCCAGAACCATCCTGTCCGTGGAAAAACTCTGGGTGGACATGCCCGGTGAAACGGTACGGAATGTAAACCTGGAAGTAAAAGAAGGCGAGATCCTGGGCATCGGCGGCCTGGCCGGGCAGGGCAAGCTCGGAATCCCCAACGGGATCATGGGCCTTTACCAGGCAGGCGGAAAAGTGACCTTCGACGGTCAGGAGATTCCTCTGAATTCCCCCAGAAAATGCCTGGACTCCTCGTTCGCTTTCGTGTCGGAAGACCGCCGCGGCGTCGGCCTTCTTCTGGATGAGTCTCTTGAATGGAACATCGCGTTCCCGGCCATGCAGATCCAGAATAAGTTCCTGAAGAACTATCTGGGCGGCCTGGTCAAATGGCGAGATGAGAAGGCCATCGAGGAAATTACAAACAAATATATCGGTGAACTTGCGATCCGCTGCACTAGCTCCAAGCAGAAGGCAAGGGAGCTTTCCGGCGGCAACCAGCAGAAAGTGTGCCTGGCCAAGGCCTTTGCCCTGGAGCCGAAGCTGCTGTTTGTCTCCGAACCGACCCGCGGAATCGACGTTGGCGCGAAAGCCCTCGTCCTTGACGCACTGAAACGGTTCAACAGGGAAAGCGGCGTTACGATCGTCATGGTATCATCGGAACTTGAAGAACTGAGACAGAGCTGTGACCGGATCGCCATGGTATCCGGAGGAAAGATCGCCGGGATCCTGCCCGCGTCTTCGTCCGTAGAAGAGCTTGGCGCGCTGATGTTCAGCCAGGTCGTCTGAGAAAGGAGGGCACAGATGGATAAAGCAAAACAGGAAAAAAACGCGCTGCAGCGTCTGGTTGCGGCCTATGGCCTTCCCAGACTGATCATTACAGCGTTTCTGATCCTGCTTCTGGTTCTTGCGCCGTTCGTCGGCGCTGATCTGCCTACGCAGATCTCCAACATTATCGCCAGATTCTCCTGGAACGGCATTCTGGTCCTGGCCATGGTGCCGATGGTCCATTCCGGCTGCGGATTGAATTTCGGTCTGCCGCTTGGAATCATTTCCGGGCTTCTTGGCGCAACACTGTCAATTGAGTTCGGGTTTACCGGCCCGCTTTCTTTTGTGATGGCCATCGTAATCTCCACACCGTTCGCTCTGGTGCTTGGAGCCGTTTACGGCTGGCTGCTGAACAAGATCAAGGGCGGAGAGATGATGATCGCGACCTATGTGGGATTCTCCTCCGTTTCACTGATGTGCATGATGTGGCTGATCCTGCCTTACAAGAGCCCGAACATGGTCTGGGGCATGGCAGGCAAAGGACTTCGTACCACCATCTCTCTGGAGGGATACTATATCAATGTGCTGGCAGACTTTCTGAAGATCCAGATCGGCAAACTGGTGATCCCGGTGGGGACCATTCTCTTCTTCGCGGTTCTGGCCCTGGCAATCTGGGCATTCCTTCACACGAAGACCGGTACGGCCATGACGGCTGTCGGCTCGAACCCGGTGTTCGCGAGAGCTGCCGGAATCAACGTGGACAAGATCCGTATGCTTTCCGTCATCATGTCCACATGGCTGGCTGCGGTGGGTATCCTGGTTTATGAACAGGGATTCGGTTTTGTACAGCTGTACATGGCGCCTTTCTATATGGCTCTTCCGGCTGTATCCGCGATCCTGATCGGCGGTGCTACGGTCAACAAGGCGACCATCTCCAACGTGATCATCGGAACCATCCTGTTCCAGGGTATCGTTACCATGACGCCGACCATCATGAACAACATCATTCATATGGACATGAGTGAAGTAATCCGTATCATCGCGTCTCAGGGCATGATCCTGTATGCATTGACCAGAAAAACGGAGGGAGCGAAATGAAGACTAAGAACAAGATCCGTCCGGGAGAGTTCCTTCGCAGAAGCTCCGTTCCCATTATGTTCATTATTATCTGCGCATTCTGTATTCCGATGTCCGGGCTGTCTCCGTCCTATCTGATCAACGAGATCGTGACACGTATGGGAAGAAACGCTTTCCTGATCCTGTCACTGCTGATCCCGATCATGGCCGGAATGGGCCTGAATTTCGGTATGACCCTTGGGGCGATGGCCGGTGAGATCGGCCTGATTCTGGTCTCCGACTGGCAGATCGTCGGCATTCCCGGCATGGTGCTCGCCATGATCATTTCCGTTCCCATCTCGGTGCTGCTGGGCTGGTTCTGCGGAAAGATCCTGAACATGGCCAAGGGACGCGAGATGATCACAAGCTATATCATGAGCTTCTTCATCAACGGCGTTTATCAGCTGGTGGTCTTGTACATGATGGGATCCGTGATCCCCATCAAGCACAGCAGCATCAAGCTGCCCAGAGGCTACGGCATCCGCAATACGGTCAGCCTTCTGAACATGCGCCAGAAGCTGGACAA
>CACZSG010000284.1 GCA_902783665.1 uncultured Lachnospiraceae bacterium
AAACCCCGCTGATGACACAGCAGGGTTTTTGTTTTAAAATATCAGAAGATCCTTCTAATCTTTCTTTAATCTTTCCTTCAGGATGGTTTTAACTGCAGGCGGTATGCTGTGTACAGTTCAGAAAACAACCTGCCATCTGGTACAGGACCAGTCGCGCAGAGCATACAGCCAGGTACAGGACCGGCCGGAAGGAAAGAAAGGAATCATCATGGATAATCTTGAAAAAGTGGAAAAACTGAGAGAACGCGCAGACGTAACCTACGAGGAAGCAAAACAGGCACTGGAACAGGCCGGCGGAGATCTGCTGGATGCGATGGTGATTCTGGAAAAGGAAGGAAAGACCAGACGGCCGCAGCAGGAATCCTACTCCACCAAATACGAGGAGCAGTCGGAGTACATCAGCGTGCAGGAGAAGGTGGAGGATCAGAAGCAGAACGCGCCTTCCATCGGAAAGAATATCGGACGTATTCTGAAGGCCGCCTGGAAGCTGATCCTGCATACCTCGTTCCGTATTTCCGACAAGGAAAAAGAACTGTTCGTCATGCCCAGCTGGGTGTTCGTGCTGATCCTGCTGGCTTCCTGGAGAGTGTCCGTTCCGGGAATGCTGATCGCCATGCTGTTCGGCATCCGCTACTCCTTTACCGGACAGGAGGATGTCAGTACAGCCAATGAGATCCTGAACAAAGCCGGCAGCTTTGCAGAGGATGTGCAGAGTGAACTGCACAAAGAGAGGAAAGAATGAGCGCACATATTCTGATCGTGGAAGATGAAGAGAAACTGGCCCGCTTTGTGGAACTGGAACTGATCCATGAAGGGTACGCCGTGACAAAATCCGGAAACGGAAGACAGGCCCTGGACATGGCGCTCCAGGGCCAGTTCGACCTGATCCTGTTGGATATCATGCTGCCGGGCCTGAACGGACTGGAAGTCCTTCGCAGGCTGCAGAAGGAAAAACCCACCCCGGTGATCCTGCTGACGGCCAGAGATGCCGTCATGGACAAGGTGTCCGGGCTGGACGCGGGTGCGGTGGACTACATTACCAAGCCCTTTGCCATTGAAGAACTGCTGGCCAGGATCCGCGTGGCACTGAAGCTGCACGCAGCGCACACGTTCGGAGCGCTGAACACGCCTGCCAGGGACGGCGTGCTGACCTGGAAGGAACTGACGCTGGACGAGCCCAGACATCAGGTGAAGTATGCCGGTCACGAGATCGTACTGACGAACCGGGAATTCCTGATGCTGAAGACACTGCTGGAAAACCAGGATATAGTCCTGTCACGGGATACGCTGCTGGACCGGGCCTGCGGATACGATTTTGTGGGAGAGACAAATATCGTTGACGTTTATATCCGCTATCTCCGCTCTAAGATAGATGATGTATTCGGCGTAAAGATGATCCATACCGTGCGCGGAGTGGGCTATGTCATCAAACAGGATGAATCATGAAAAATGTCATCAGACAGGATAGATCATGAAAAAAGAAGCAAGAAGACAGAAGACCGGCGAAAAACCGGTAAATAAAGGACTCACCCGGAAACGACGGATCACTGCAGACCAGCAGAAGCGAATGACTTCCATCACCCGGAAGCTTCACTGGATGATGCTGCGAAGCAGGATCGGCCGGTATCTGTGGTGGGATTTTCTGACGGCTGTCCTGCTTGCGGTCGGCTGGTGCGCGGACCAGGAGCTGACGAAGCTGAAGGTGCTGGTGTGGAATTACGGCCGTGCTGTGCGACTTGCTCCGGGCGGCAGAAATCTGTTCTATACCGTGACATCCCGGGAAGGCGAACTGCTTCTGCGGGTCTCCTGTGTGAAGCCGCTCCGCGTTCTGGTTATCGCGGTCGGCTGCATGATCTGCTGCCAGGCAGCCGGCATTATCTTTGACTATTTCAGGGAAGATAAAAAGATCCGGGCGGTTCTTGCGCCTATCAATGAGATCGCCCTGAAGGCGGATGAACTGAGCCGGATGTCGTTTTCCGAGGATAAATATCAGCAGATCGAGGAAGCGATCGAGAACATCCGGCCGGGGGAAGAGACACCCCTCTCGTTCGGGGACTCAGATCTGTCCGGGGTGGAGGCGGCCATGAACAACCTGCTGCTACGCATGCGCGACAGCTACCGGCAGCAGGCCCGCTTCGTGAACGATGCCTCCCACGAGCTGCGCACGCCCATTGCTGTCATTCAGGGCTACGCCAATATGCTGGACCGGTGGGGAAAGACGGATGAGAAGATCCTGGAGGAGGGTATCACTGCCATAAAAAATGAATCCGAGCATATGAGCCATCTGGTGGAACAGCTGCTGTTTCTGGCCAGGGGGGACAGCGGGAAGACGGCCCTGAAGCTTGAGACTGTCCAGCTGGACAGCATGATGCAGGAGATCTATGAAGAATCGTTTATGATCGATGAATCACATCGCTACCGTCTGATACCCTGCGCGGAAAAGATACTGATCCGGGCCGACAGTGCGCTGCTGAAGCAGGCGGTGCGGATTCTGATCGACAACGCCGCAAAATATACACCGAAGGGGGAAGAGATCCTGCTTTCCTGCGGGATGACCTCCCGGAGGGAACCATATCTGCAGGTACAGGATACGGGCATTGGGATGGCCGAATCCGAGATACCGCATATTTTTGAACGGTTTTTCCGTTCAGACGAGGTCCGCAGCAGCTCGGGCACCGGACTTGGCCTGTCCATCGCGAAATGGATCGTTGACAAGCATAAGGGACACTTTGAGGTTCTGTCCAGACAGGAACTTGGTACACGGATCCGGATCCTGCTGCCGGCGCAGGAGTAATTCTCCCGGAAAACTCATAATTCTCAACTTGATAAGCCCTTTACCGACAGAA
This sequence comes from uncultured Lachnospiraceae bacterium, assembly GCA_902783665.1. Lineage (GTDB taxonomy): Bacteria > Bacillota > Clostridia > Lachnospirales > Lachnospiraceae > Choladousia. The sequence goes on from CACZSG010000284.1 coordinate 2,847, forward strand.
AGCGGAGAACCGGGAATCGGTCCTCCGCTTTTTCTGACTGGAAAATGATCTGAATAATCGAATGATCCGACTATTCGAATAGATTGATTGTCCGAATGACTGGATTATTGTAATGCCTGTACCGCAGCTTTCAGCTGTTCCCATACCGTCGCAGACAGTTCATATTGAATATCCCCGACCACGGCCAGCATCTTTCTTGGTGTAAGCTGATACAGTTCGAGGGTCTGCACAGTCTGATCCGTTCCTTCATAGATGATCCTGCCGGCAGCGGCAAGATCTTCTTTGTTTTCAGGAGAAAACAGCACGCTGTCCGCCTTCATCTGAATCATCTGGGCATAGACGCCGCGGAAGTCCGAAAGGGGAATGGTCTTCGCACCGCAGGTTACCTGTTCCGCAGCAGCATCGATCTCAAAGCGGCTTGCCTGGCCGTCCGCTTCAACTGTTACGCCGGAAAGGGAGTCCAGCCGGGGTATCAGCAGATAGGTAGAAACAAGCTGTTCCGGCTCTGCCAGGCAGAAAAGAGGAACTTCCGGCACATGCCAGACCAGGTCCGCGTCTTTTCTGAAAGCGAAGACACCGTCTTTTTCATCCTTTGAGATACCAATGCTGAAACGGCCGGTGCCGCCCGCGGCGTTCTGCCAGGCAACGTCAGCCTGAAATTCGGGGTCATCAAGACCAACTTTCGCAAGGTCATCCTCAGACGGATGGGCGCAGACGATTTCATCCGCGGTCATGCCGAAAAAGGAATTCAGAAAATCGGTCCCGACCGCATCGGCAGTAAACGAATAGGAACTTCCGTTTATCAGGATGGAGTACTGTTGCATTTCATTTCCCAGGACATCCTGGCTGCCGGAATGGGAAACGGTGAATTCCCTGCCTTCCCCGTTCTTCAGGGAAACTTCGGTAACGCTCAGCATGGTTTCGGCCGTCACGGATGCGTCGGAGGATGATTTCGAGACCGGTGTCACCTGGTGGTCAACAAAGGATTCCTCCCCGGCAAAGAAAGGCTGGGCGTACAGGGAAAAAGTGGTGTAGACGGTATCTTCATACAGAAGATAGCACAATGGGGCCGTGTCCTGCCCGGGCACATCGGAACCGAAGGAGAATGCATAGCTGCTTCCGTCATCCAGCGTTACCTCAGCGGAAGCGGCCGGTGCGTCAAGCCCGTATTCTGACAGAGGCTTGCTGCCGGAAAGCTTCTGCCGGCTGCGGAGCGTTGCTGCATAGTGAAGGAGTTCCCCAAGAGCCGTTTCATTTAACGGAACGTCCTGGAAATGTTCCAGGGAACAGACGCCGTCTTTCTGTGAAACCGTGTAACTGCCGTCTGAGTTGCTGACAAGAACAGAGAGGATTCCGGAAGGATCCGACTCTTTCAGCGTTCCGTCGGACTCCGCTGCCGGTTCGGTTTCTCTGCT
>CACZSG010000285.1 GCA_902783665.1 uncultured Lachnospiraceae bacterium
CGGAGAATGGCATTTCTCTGCGCTTCATCCAGGTCCGCGCCAAGGGTAACGACTTTCTGGCCGTCGGCATATGCTACCTGCGGCATTACCATTCCAAGGGCACAAAAAAGAGCCAGTAAAATGGCAGTCAGTTTCTTTCTCATGTCGATTCCTCTCTTTCTTTTCCAATAGAAACCGAATAGTTCCTTAGATGTCAAAAGTATAGCACCGCAAGCATTGAAAAACAAGGAAGCAAAAGTGTTTAAATTATTAAGGTTTTTGTAAAGCCTGTAAACACAAGGTTTTTACAAAGTCAAGAAACATATGTTTGCTTTTTGCCTGAATGTGTGATACTCTTCTATTATGTAACCAACAGCAAACAACAGCAAAAAGTCCGTCTATATGCCGCCTGCTTACCTGTCAGCGGCCTTATGCAGACCTGTTCTTAATTCGAATATCATGCGCAGATGTTCCATCCACCTTTTACGGAATCACCTGCGCTTAAATACCCAGAAAGGATCTGACAATCATGGCTGAGAAGCTTTCCAAAAAACAGCAGGAAATCCTCGACTATATCAAAGAGGAAATCATGAAGCGCGGTTTTCCGCCGGCTGTCCGTGAGATCTGCGCGGCAGTAAACCTGAAGTCCACTTCTTCCGTACACTCCCACCTGGAGACTCTGGAAAAGAAGGGCTATATCCGCAGGGATCCGACCAAGCCCCGTGCCATCGAGATCCTGGAGGATTCCTTCCAGATGGTCCGCCGCGAAATGGTAAATGTTCCCGTGGTAGGTCAGGTCGCGGCAGGTACTCCTATTCTGGCACAGCAGAATATTGAGAATTATTTTCCGGTACCTGTCGAGTACATGCCCGAAGGGGATGCTTTCATGCTGAAGATCAAAGGCGAGAGCATGACCGGCATCGGTATAATGAACGGGGACCGCGTTCTGGTACGCAGCCAGCCTTCCGCGGAAAATGGGGACATTGTCGTGGCGCTTATCGATGATTCCGCCACGGTCAAGACCTATTACAAAGAGGACGGCCATATCCGTCTCCAGCCGGAAAACGACACCATGGACCCCATCATCGTTAAAGATGTAAAGATTCTTGGCAAGGTATTCGGAGTCATGCGTTTCTTCTGAATGTCTGACATATACGAAAAGCCCTGAGCAAGGCCTGTCTTCAAATGAAGCCGGCGCCGCTCAGGGCTTTATTCATTTCATATGATCCGTTACAGCTGGAACACCGGTTTCGGTCCGTTTGCCAGCTTGTCCTGTTCCGCTTTCGCGTCTGCCTTTACCATCTGGTCGATGTTTCTGACGCTGGTCGCGTCAAAGCGATCCGCGATTCCCTGCATCAGCTCTCTGGAAAGGAAAATATGGAAACCATTCGGGTTTACGATGAAACCTTTGGATTCCGGAGCGAGGCTCTTTGTCAGCGCATCATATGGAAATGCGAGGGCACGGAGCTTTTTGTCGCGGTTGAATTTTGCCATTTCAAAGGGATCCGTGAAGACCGGCTGCCAGAGGTCACCGTTCTTGTTTTTCACGACAGGGATCCGGTATTTTCTTTCCTGCAGCTTCTTCGCATCGCTCTCCGGCCCTTCCATCAGTTCAACCGGCACAATATAGCGCGCACGCACCAGATTTGCGGAAAGCTCTTCTTCCAGGTCCGGCAGATCTTCCTTTTCCTCAGGCGGTACCGGTCTGGCTGCCTGCTGCATGAAATACAGGCCGGTCAGCTGCAGTTCCGGGTTCATGACCGGCTGCTGTTCTTTCGGGATCTTGGAGAAATCCGGGCGTTTTACCAGCTGCGTCAGCTCGATGGCATCCCTGCCTCTGCTGCTGACGAACACCAGCTCGTTCACACCAATCTGGAACAGCATGGAGAAGAAAGGCAGAAAACCTTTGTTGTCATATTTCATGCCGCGGATGGCGATCTTTTTGTCGATATATGGTTTTGCGAATTCCTTCAGCTGTGCTTCGGTATCAAAAAGGAATACCTGGTCGTTGAAGGTCTCCGGATCACACACCACCAGAGGCATGTTTGTAAAGCCGCAGTATGCGGCGATCAATGATTTCTTTTTCTGAATGCTTCTGATGAGGAAGCTGTTATCTACGGCCATTTCTTACAGATCCTCCACCTTAATTGTCTTTCCGTCTCTCCAGATTCTTTCCAGATCGTAGAACAGACGGTTTTCAGCGTCAAAGATATGAATGATCACATCACCGTAGTCCAGAAGAATCCAGTTTGCTGTCCCGTAACCTTCCGACTGTCTGATTTCATACCCTGCCTTGTGAAGTTCCTCTTCCACGTTGTCTGCAAGAGCCTGTACCTGGTTGCGGTTGGTTCCGGAGGCAATAATGAAGTAATCTGCAAGTACAGATACCTCCTCAATATCGATCACGGAGATATTCTGCGCCTTCTTGTCATCCAGCGCGCTGCAGGCGATTTTCGCCATCTGTCTTGACTGCTTGTCACTCATTCGAAGTCCTCCCTCTTTTCCATAAGTTCTTTGTAATAATTATACGCCACAACCGTCATATTATCAAGATTCGTGTGATCCTTCAGATAGATCAGTGTGTCACGCAGAATCAGGAAGACAGCGAAGTCTATATCAGAAAAAGCCGTCTGACGGATCTTCGCGAGATTCTCGGCCTTGGACCGCATAGGTTCAATATAATCGGATACAAAAATGATCTTTTCCAGCAGCGTCATGCCGGGCTTGCCGGTGGTATGGCACGCGATGGCCGAGAGGATCTCTTCGTCCTCAATATCGTACTTATCCTTCGCGATGGCAGCTCCCAGGGGCGCATGCAGCAGGTAAGGCGCTTTTGCTTCCGTCTCGCTGACGGAAATGTGATAGTGGACACAGAGTTTCAGTTTTTTCTGGTTCGGAATGCATTTTGCGCAGTCATGCAGCAGGCCGGCGACCTGCGCCCGCTCCATCAGCTCCGGATCGTAGCTCATGGCCAGGGAGGCAGCCGTATACATAACGCCCAGTGTATGGTTATACCGGTCCTCATCAATGTACTTTCTTAATTTTTTTTCCATTTTCTGAAGCTGATATTCTCCCATTTATTCCTCCCTGTAAAGTCCGTTATCTCTGATATAGCCCCACACTCTGTCAGGCACAAGATACCGCAGCGATCTTCCAAGGCTGCACATTCTCCGAAGTTCCGTTGAAGAAACATCCATAGGCGGAATCTCCAGGTACACCACCCGAGTCCCGTATTTTTCCTTAAGAAAAGCAGCCTGCTCCTTCATGCTGTCGATCGTCTCGCCGTCGCGCACTGCGGCAGCCAGAATACAGTATCTGCTGATGGTCTCCGGTTCCACCCAATGGTGAAACGTCATCAACGAGTCCGCCCCGACGATAAAGTAGTACTGCACCTCCGGATGTTCCAGCGCCATCTGGCGGATCGTATCTTTTGAATAATGGAATGCAGGTGCCGGGACCACTTCTCCGTCTTTCAGATCCGGACGGATCTCACGGTCATCCACCCTGAATCCGGGCTCATCCTGCACGGCAAGTCTGGTCATCTCAAGGCGCTGCAGTTCCCCTGCCCTGTCTCGCTGTGTCTTCTTGTGCGGCGGATTCCCGTTCGGCAGAAAGATCACTTCATCCAGCTGCAGCTGTTCCAGCGCGCTCTGCGCCAGCAGCATATGCCCGATATGGATCGGATCGAAGGTCCCGCCCATGATTCCTGCTTTTTTCATACCTGTTTTTTAGCCTTCGGCAGTTCGATCTTTTTCTTGTCGTCTTTTCCTTCTTTATACAGAACGATCTTTTTGCCGATCACCTGTACCACCTGTGAATGGGTACGCTCCGCAACCATCTGGGCCAGTTCAGCGGGATCGTCGAAACAGTTCTGCAGGACGCTGACCTTGATCAGTTCCCTGGCAGCCAGAGCTTCCGCAATGGCTTTCGTAAGTTCCGGTGTAAGAGACGATTTTCCGATCTGGAAGATGGGATCCATCGTCATAGCGAGGCTTTTCAGATATGCCCTCTGTTTACTTGTCATACATTCTCCTTATAATAGTCAAACTGCAGCCCATACATGCGGACCGTGTCACCCTCCTGGATCCCCAGCGCTTCCAGCTGATCCAGAATACCGTTCTCCTTCAGGAATTTCTGGAAGAAGCGGAATCCCTTTTCGGATTCCAGGTTCGTATAACCCAGCATCTTTTCTATGCGCGGGCCTTCCACCAGATAAGTGTTTTCCTCTTCCTCGGATTTCTCCACCGTAAACGGAAGGTTTTCACCTGCCAGGCGTACCTCGGGATCAAATTCCTGTTCAAAGACGGTCACTTCGTCCGGAAGTTCCTTCAGCATCTCCTGTACGGCAAACAGAAGTTCCCTGACGCCTGCCCCGCTGACCGCGGAAATGGGAAATACACGGACTCCTTTGGGTTCATAGATCTTCTTCAGCCGTTCAACGGGGTCTTCCTCCCCTTCTTCCTTATATATAGCGTCTATCTTGTTGGCGGCGATCACCTGGGGACGCTGCGCCAGTTTTTCGTCGTACGCCTTCAGTTCAAGATTGATCTTCTCTATGTCATCCACAGGGTCCCGGCCTTCCGTGGAAGCCGCATCCACGATGTGGATCATTACCTTCGTCCGCTCAATATGTCTTAAGAACTCGTGCCCCAGGCCAACGCCCTCCGAAGCGCCTTCGATCAGGCCGGGAATATCGGCGATCACAAAGCCGCCGCCTTCCAGGTCCACAACGCCCAGATTGGGAGAAAGCGTGGTAAAATGATAATTCGCGATCTTCGGACGGGCATTCGTCACCCTGGATAGGAAGGTGGATTTTCCGACATTCGGGAAGCCCACAAGGCCGACATCCGCGATCACCTTCAGTTCAAGCTGCACTTCCAGCTCCCTGGCCTCCTGGCCGGGCTGGGCATATTTCGGTGCCTGCATGGTGGAGGTGGCATAATGCATGTTTCCGCTTCCGCCTCTTCCGCCCTTTAATACAACGGCCCTTCTGCAGGAACCGGACATGTCCGCGATCACCTGGCCGCTGGCAGCGTCCTTGATGACCGTCCCCTGCGGGACCTTCAGTACAACATCATTTCCGTTTGCTCCGTGACAGCGCTTCTTGCCTCCGGGTTCTCCGTCGGTCGCGCTGAATTTCCTGCGGTGCCTGTAATCGATCAGGGTATTCAGCCCTTCATCCACTTCGAAAACAACGTCACCGCCTTTTCCGCCGTCTCCTCCGTCCGGACCGCCGTCCGGCACAAACAGTTCACGGCGAAAGCTGACATGGCCGTCTCCGCCCTTCCCGGAACGGATGATGATCTTCGCTCTGTCTGCAAACATCTGTATCTCCTTTAGAATCTGAAAAAGGCTTCAAACCAGAAAGATTTGAAGCCTGCCATCTCATATAAGCGCTTCTGTCTGATTACTCTGCAGCAACCGGATGAACAGAAACCTGCTTTTTGTCTCTTCCGACTCTCTCGAATCTGACAACACCGTCTGCCTTTGCAAACAGGGTGTCATCGCCGCCGCGGCCAACGTTCAGACCCGGATGGATCTTGGTTCCGCGCTGTCTGTAGAGAATATTTCCGGCTTTAACAAACTGTCCGTCTGCTCTTTTCGCGCCAAGTCTCTTGGACTCGGAATCACGACCGTTCTTTGTAGAACCAACTCCCTTTTTATGAGCAAACAGCTGAAGGTTCATCTTTAACATCGTTACACCTCCTCGGAGTATTGTACATTAACGAAATCCACACCGTAAGTTTCAGAAATCATCTGCATTCCAAGCACCAGGCTGTCCATCAGAAGACGGCAAGCCCCGGAAGGCTCTTCCTTAAATTCAAGCTTCAGCCATCCGCCCTCTTCCTTTTCCTCGAAAGCAAAAGGATCCTCGGTCAGTTTCTCTACCGAATTGATGGTGTTGACTGTAAGCGCGGATACCGCTGCACAGACAATGTCCATGCCCTCTTCGGAATACTCCGCGTGCCCTTCGCACAGAAACCCTTTATAGGTCTCATCTTTTCTGAAAACCGTAAATCGAATCACCTGGAATTACCCGTTGATTTTCTCGATCTTAACCTGTGTGTACTGCTGTCTGTGACCGTTTTTCTTGTGATAGCCGGTCTTTCTCTTGTACTTGTAAACAATGACCTTTTTGAACTTGTCGTTCTTCTCGACTGTAGCGGTAACGGTAGCTGCTGCCACGTCTGCGCCAACCTTCAGTCCGTCGTCTGTGCTTACTGCAAGTACCTGGTCGAAAGTAACAGTTTCTCCTGCCTCGGCACCAAGCTTTTCAACCTTGATAACATCTCCCTCGGCTACTTTGTACTGTTTTCCGCCTGTTGCAATAATTGCGTACATAGGGCACCTCCTATATCATTACTCGCCAGATGCGGTGGCACCTTTTAAATGGGCACACTTCTACCTCTCTGTGCGGCATACCATTGAATATTATCACGCGCTTTCCACATGTGTCAAGCGCATTTTTCAAATACTTTATCCAAGATATTTAAGGCTTCTGCCTCACCTGCTCCGCCAGCGGTGCTTCCACCTTCCTGCGGGTCATCTCCACCAGTTCCAGCGCTGTCATATCCACCACATCGCACCGCACCGGATCCTTCCTGCAGGCGTTCCGAAGGGCAGAAAGAAGCGTCTCCTTATGTTCCTGCTTTTTCATATTAATAAAGTCTATAATGATCATTCCGCTTATATTTCGAAGCCTCAGCTGTCTGGCGGTCTCCTCGGCCGCCTCCAGATTTACCTTCAGGAATGCAGACTCTTTTTCTTTCCCTTTTTCATAGCTTCCCGTGTTCACATCGACCACGGTCAGCGCTTCCGTTGCCTGGATGATCAGATATCCGCCCCCGGGAAGCCATACTTTTTCAGAAAGGGCTTCCTGCAGCCGGCTTTCCAGTGAGTAAAGGCTTGTCATTGAAACCATGCGGTCCTTGTACAGCCGCAGTCTTCCCACCGATTCCTTCATATGAAGATTCAGAAAGGACGAGACCTCTTCATAAAGATCTTCATCATCCGTCAGGATCTCTTCATAGGAATCGGAATAAAGATCCATCAGCCTTGTCAGATAACGCTCTTCTCTTTTCTGCAGACAGGAATAGCAGGTGCGGTACATCGCCACGGACATAAGTTCCTGAAACCGATGGTGAAGATTCTGAATTTCTTCCCTGATGGCAGCCTCGTCAGCCGCCGCTGCATTGGTTCGTACGATCCACCCGGAATCTGATCCTGCCGGGACGGATTCCTGCAGCACTTTCAGCAAACGCTCTCTGTCGCTCTTTCCAAGTTTGGAAGAAACCGAGTGCATGGGGTTTCCGTTTGTCAGAATAACGTATTTCCCGGTCAGCGTCAGATTGGTCGAAAGGGTCATATACTTGGTCTTCTGGGCATCCCTCACCACCTGGACCAGCAGCTCGTCTCCAGCCTGCGGACCTTCTGACTTTCCTTTTTTTGTATAGACAGGGTTCTTCAGATCTTCCAGCGGAAGATATCCTGTTACCCCGGGTTCCACTTCCACAAAGGCAGCCTGGATATTTCTGGCAATATTCAGGATCTTTCCTATCCAGATATCCCCAAGCCGGGAAGTCTCCCTGGCATCCAGATGAATTTCCACGGCCCTGCTGCCGTCCATCAGGCAGGAAAGGATCTGTTCACCTCTTTTCGTGATCAGAAAGCGTCGGCTGATCATAAACAGATCTCCTGTCCCAGGGCACCCAGCGGCACCAGTTTTCTCTTTCCGTCCTTTCCTTTATCCGCGTACACTTCTTCTCTGTTGATGGCATAGGAGAACGGCTCCGGTGTGATGCCGATGGAATTCAGATAGGTATCCATGACAAATTCCGGCTTCAGATTATCCACGCTTCCGGCGGACACCTGCATGGAGACCACGCCGGCATTGACGGAGAGACGGTAGATCAGGGGCCGAAGGTCCATCTCCTTCTCTCCTTTTTTCGTCTTTTTGATGACAGGAATGGACTTCTGCGCATAGAAATGGGACAATCCGGACTGCCAGTCCCCCTTCGGACGGCGGCCTTCCCGGAAGCGTACGGTATAATCGGCCGCAGCCACCAGTGTCATGGCCTTGTTGGCCTTATCCTCCGGAATCTGCCAGAATCCGGTCACAACAATCCCTTCCGCAGCCACCGCGTTCAGCGCGTCAATGGCAGACCGGCTGTCGATGGGCGTCCGCAGTTCTATATCCATGTATTCCGCATCGCTGGTCAGTCCCACGCCAAGCGGAGCTGCGAAGGACATGATCATATGGGGGCTGAGCCCTTCTGTATAGGCGATATCAATTCCCGCACGGCGGATGGCTTTCTGAAAGTAGCGCATCACATCCAGATGGCCGATAAAGCGCATCATGCCCTGCTTTGAAAAACGTACTCTGACTTTCATGCAATCATATTCCTCTCCGGCCGTATCATTTCCGCCTGTTCCCGGCGCAAACCCGGTTCCGGCCTTTCCAGAATCTGCAGCTAATTTCTTTCTGTCGTACAGATTCCGCATCCGTAAGCAAGAGCGCCGCATCCGGAACATTTTTCCGCGCAGTTCTCGGTTCTCTCACCGGCTGCCGCTTTCTTCCATTCCTTCAGCAGGAATCTCTTTGTCACACCCGCGTCAATAAAATCCCACGGAAAGATCTCATCGTCCTCCCGGATCCGCTGGGTATAAAAATCCATGTTTACGCCGCACTCGGAGAAGGCCTGCAGCCAGCGGTCATAATCCCAGTACTCTGTCCAGGCATCGTACAGAGCCCCTTTCCGGTATGCAGCCAGGATCACGGGCGCGATCCTCCGGTCTCCTCTTGCAAAAATGCCTTCCAGAAGCGTCACATCCGCCTGATGCCAGTTGTAACGGATGCTCTTGTGGTTCAGCATATCCTTGATCTCGTGGTTGACGGTCTTGGCAAAACCCAGATAATCCCCCGGCTGGTACATTCTGGCCCACTGGAAGGGGGTAAAGGGTTTCGGCACGAAGAAAGAAGTGCTTACCGTGATGGAACACTTTCCGTTTCTCTCTTCCTTCGGGATCTCATAGTAGGCCCTGGCGATCTTGTCCGCCAGATGTGCGATGGCTTTTCTGTCCTCTTCCTCTTCAAAGGGCTGTCCCAGCATGAAGTAAAGCTTTACCTTGCTCCAGCCGCCATGAAACGCCTCGGAAGCTCCTTTCAGGATCACTTCCTCCGTCAGTCCTTTATTGATGATGTCGCGCATCCGCTGGGAACCGCCTTCCGGCCCAAAAGTAAGGCTGCTCTTTCTGACATCCTGCACCTTGCTCATGACATCCAGCGAAAAGGCGTCGATGCGCAGAGAAGGCAGAGAAATATTAATGTTCTTGTCCCGGAATTCCTCGATCAGGAAGGTGACGATCCCCTCCAGCTCCGAATAGTCACTGGAGCTTAAAGAGCTCAGCGAGATCTCCTCGTGCCCGGTATTCTTCAGCATCCGGGCCGCATGCTCTTTCAGGACCTCCAGAGAACGCTCTCTTGTCGGACGGTAGATCATGCCCGCCTGGCAGAAACGGCATCCCCGAATGCATCCTCTCTGGATCTCCAGCACCACTCTGTCCTGGGTCACTTTGATAAACGGCACCACCGGTTTTTCGGGATATGGAGCCGCGGACATGTCCGTAACCACCTGCTTATGAACCACTGCCGGCACACCTTCAAAGGCAGGCTCAAAAGAGGCAATGGTCCCGTCCTCGTGATACCGCACCGTATAAAGAGAAGGAACATAGATGCCTGGCACCCTGGACGCGCGCTTCAGGAACTCGCCCCGGCTCACGTTATCACGGCGGCAGGCTTTATAAAGATCGAACAGTTCGTCGTAGGAAGTCTCGCCTTCTCCGATATAGAACATGTCGAAGAAGGGCGCGATGGGCTCGGGGTTGTAGGCACACGGTCCTCCGCCGATCACAAGCGGATATGTCCAGTCATCTCCTCTTTCTTCGGCAAGAAGCGGTATCCCTGACAGATCAAGGATCTGAAGGATGTTGGTATAGCACATTTCATACTGAAGCGTGATA